>CAZQTQ010000342.1:0-5308 GCA_964596025.1 uncultured Rickettsiales bacterium | reverse complement strand
CAGTCTCAATGGGCGAGGCCTACTGTGCCTTCTTCCGCAACGAGGTCGAGGCCATCACCACCGACTACGACGTCGGCGACTGCCGCGAGGTCGTGGAAGACGACACCAGCCTGGTTTACCTCAACGCCTGGAGCTTCAGCGGTGGCGCATCCAGCATCGACTACAACCGCACCGACGACAGCGCCTACTCGCTGAGTACCGGCGGCACCAATGAGCCCAGCGTCGTGTTCTCAGCCCAAGGGGAGGACCTCTACGGCGGCTACCTCAACTTCGTGGAATCGGAATCCGACTACCTGAGCACCTACGACGCCGACACCAACAGCGGCGAGGGCTACTTCGCGGGAGTCGTGATCAACTTCGACACGCTGAATGTCCCCACGGGCGACACGAAGTGCATCCTCAACAAGGCGGATTCTGGGGGTTTTGCCTTCGAGATCCAGGGCGAGGCCACTGGCGATGTCCTTCGCTTCGGCGTTCACGTCAACGGAAGCTACCACTACGCCACCTACCCGATGGCGAACTTCAACAACACCGACAGCTACTACCTCATCGGCGCCTACGACGGCGACGGTGCCGTACGACTGTGGGTCGACGGATCGACCTCGGGCACGAACCCGACGTCACCGATGACCGGCGGCGTGACCGCCAACGACTCTCCGGTTGTCCTCGCGGCCGATCCGCAGGGCACGAGCGCCACGCGCTGGTACACCGACAACAAGATTCAGATGGTGACGCTGCAGAGCTGGGCCAACCACTAGGTCCCAGAGGCTGATCCCAGCCGCTCCGCCGGCCTAGCCTTGCCGGTCTTGCCTCGCCACAAGAGGTACAGCCCGCAGGCAATCATCGGGATGCTCACCAGCTGGGCTGAGGTCAACGTCTCCCCGAAGTAGTGCCCCCGGGGGTCGGCCCGGAAGAACTCCCAAGTCGAGCGGAAGAACGGATAGAGGATGAGGTAGCCAGCCAGGACCTGGCCGGTGAAGCGCCGTCGCGGCCGGACCACGAACCAGAGAATCACAAAGACCAACAAGTTCGAGAAGCTCATCAAGAGCTGCGTCGGCACGAGGTGGACGCCCTTGGGCGCCAGGGCCTCGGGATTCATGAAGCGCAGGGCCAGACTCTGGGGCCAGGTGAAGTCCACAAAACCCAGCAAGAAGTCCGAGGCCGGGGTGTCGAGGGGCTTGCCCCAGCAGCAGCCGGCACAGAAACATCCCAGGCGGCCAAAGAACTGGCCGATGGCGACGGACGGAATCATCACGTCGGCCAAGAATAGAAAGGGGATCTTGTGCTTGCGGGTGTACCAGGCCCCCACTGCAAAGGCACCAACGAGGCCCCCATAGAACGCGAATCCACCCGAGTCAGCGGAAAAGACGCCTAGCTCACCGGTGTCCTCGGCCATGAGCACATGGAGTACCCGCGAGCCAAAGATCGAGCAGAGCACAATCAAGAAGCTCAGGTTGACGATGCGCTCTTTGGCCACGCCGTGCTGGCGGCCGTTGAGCACCGCGAGGGAGATCCCAACCAGGAAGGCCACGGCGAGCATGGCGCCGTAGCTGTAGTAGGGGATCTCGCGCCCGAAGACCTCGATGACGAATAACTTGGGATGCATGGCGGCCCATTCTGGCGGGCCGGAGCCGGCTGCGCCAGCCCCGAGCGCTCAGGAACTGCGTCGCAAACAGACCCCGCTTGCTCCGCGTCCTAGTTGATGTGGAGTTGGTAGGGGCCGAGGTCGTTGATAAAGACCAAGTCAGCTGTCACTTCGACAAAGTAGAAGCCGTCGCTGGGCACGACCCAGCTCACCGACGGATCGCCGAAGCCGCCCGGCTCATCCTCGTACAGCGTCGCCTGCGCGCCCAGCGTGGAGCCCAGGCCCCAGGCCTCGACCTCGAAGCCGATGATCGTGCCGGCATCCGCCCAGACTGTGTAGTAGTCGTAGTCGAAGGCCCAGGACACGGTCCCGCAGGCTGTTTCGCCGGGATACCCGAGGTCGGCAAGGATGCCCAAGCCGTTGGGTTCGAACTCCGTGAAGCTGCAGGGGTTGCTGACCGAGGTGCTGATCTCGTAGCTGTAGTCGGCGCCACCTTGGCCGTAGTAGTCCATGACGCTGACGTAGTAGGTGCCGGGCTCCAAGGCGGTGTACTCGATCAGTGGGTCGGTGCCGTTCTCGTCGTCGTTGGTCGTGATGACGGCGCCGCCCGAATCCATGAGGGTCAGGAAGCCGTCCATGCTCGAGCCGAGGGTCTGGGCATCGACGTCGATGACGACGGTGTCCCAAGTGTTCAAGGTGATGCGGTAGGTATCGACGTCCTGCATTTGGGCGAGGGAGCCGCAGAGCAGACCGTTGAGCGTAGTGGCCGTGGACGCCGTGCCGTTGGGCTCCGATTCCGAAGCAGAGCAGGAGACGGAGCCGTTTCCGTTCTCGCTGCCGGTCTCGCTGCCGGTGCCGCTCCCAGTCTCACCGTCGGTCTCGCCGCCAGTCTCGTTGCCCGTCTCCCCGCCGGTCTCGGGCAGGCTGACGCAGATGGGGTTGGCCGCACCGGGTGTGCCCAGGTCGCCGTTCCCACCAAAGGCAGCGGCGCTGCTCTCGCACCACATCCCGCCGTCGTCGTTGGAGTCCGCCGCGTAGGCCGAAGGCGTCAAGCTGAGGCTCGTGCCGTTGGGGTCGGGGAAGACGGGGCCGCCGTCCCAGATCACCTCGTCAATCACGGTACCGTCGGCCGTCGTGAGCACGAGCTCGTCGTCGCCGTTGGCGAGATTGATATCGGTCCCGTAGGCGTAGTCGACCGCCACTCCTCCGTTGAGGGACGAGGCGGCGGAGCTGCCCAGCACGGCGTAGTCGCCGGGCTGAAGGACCAGGCCCGCTACAGTGTGGCTGTCGGCGCCGAGGTCCGAGATTGTCCAGCCGTTCATGTCCACGGCGTCGGAACTCAGGTTCAGGATCTCGAACCACTCCTTGTCGGTGTCGTCGCCGGCGGGGTTGTTCAGCACCTCAGTGATGACCACAGCGCCCGGGGCGACCGGCGTGCCTGTGGAGCTGGAGCCGCCGTCGTTCGAGCCTCCATCCGTGGAGCCTCCATCCGTAGAGCCGCCGTCCGTGTCCCCACCATCCTCGCTGCAGCTGGGGTTGGGCTGGCCGGGCGATCCGAGGTCGCCATTGCTCCCAAAGGCCACGGTAGGCGCCATGCACCAGTTGGTGCCCGAGTCGTTCGACCAGGCCGCCGTCGCTGAAGGGTCGAGGCTCAAGGCCGCGCCCGAGCCCGAGGGGAAGGTGACCCCGTCGCCGTACTCCACCCGGTCGATCTCTTCGCCCGTCGGGCTACTCAGCACCACCTCGTCATCCCCATTGCCCAGCTTGAAGGTGTCGACGTCGTAGGAGTAGCTCACCGGAGCAGCCCCGTTGACCGATGGATCCGTGCTCTGCCCGAGGACGATGTAGCCGTGGGCGGGCAGGATGAGGCTGGATTGGATGGTCACCAAGTCCGCACCCAAGTCCGACAGCGTCCAGTACTGCAGGTTGAGGGGCACCTCAGTCATGTTGTGAAGCTCAAGCCACTCTTTGCCGCTGTCCTCGCCCTCGGCGTTGGCGAGGAACTCGGTGATGACGACCGCACCCGGGCTCACCGCCGCCGAGGTCTCTTCCTCCTCGTCAGTGGGGCCATCGTCGGAGCCGGAGTCGTCCGTGTCATCCGAACCGGAGCCGTCGTCCCCGCCGTTGTCCCAGTCGTCTGTACCGTTGCCCCAGCCGTCGTCGTCGATCGCCTTGTCGGACTCCGCAGGGGTACGTTCCTCCACAGTGGGAAAGAGGGGCTCAATCGCCTGCGTGCAGCCCGAGCCGGCGAGGGCGAGGGCGGAGCAGCAGAGGACGAGACGAGATGGGATTTGCCGGGCCATGACAACCTCCGAGGTTCTTGGGTCGAATCCATCTATCCGGTCCCCGGGCGCCAAACAAGGCCACTGAAACGTTCTCAACGATCTCTCCACACCGTCGTACAATCCCACCTCCACTTGTTGCGGCGAGACCACGACCGCTAGGACTGAGCCATGCCCGAACCTACAGTGCACAAGCCCTACTCCTTTGCTCCCTACCAAGACGCTCTGGGCAACGATTACTTCGACGACGACCCCGACCTGCAAGCGATGCTGCGCCACCATGGGCTGAGCGATGAGGCCTCCTGGGCACGGGTCGCCGCCTACGGGAAGTTCGCGGCTTCCTCGGCCTTGGAAGGAGCGGACTCCACCGATCGGGCCGATCGGCTCCCGCAGTTGGTCGCCCACGACGCCTACGGACAGCCCCACCCAGTCGGGGTGCAGGTTCCTCAGGCCACACGGCGGATCCTAGCGGCTGCGCTGCGGGCGGGAGCGGCCACCGAGCCCAACGTCTTCCTGCGCTACGGCATGGCCTACCTCGGCGCCCAGGTGGGCGAGGCCGGCGTGACCTGTCCCTTGGCCTGCACCGACGGCATGGTGCGCGCGATCAACGAGCTGGACTGCGGTCCGCAAGCCAAAGCAGCCCGCGACCACATTCTCACCCAGGCTCCGGGGGGACCGGTACATGCGGCGCAGTTCGTCACGGAAATCCAGGGCGGGTCCGACGCGGGGACCAACGCGGTCGAGGCTCGACCCCAAGGCGACGGCAGCTACCGTCTCTTTGGGACCAAGTGGTTCTGCTCCAACCCCTGGGCCCAGTACTGGGCAGTCACCGCCCGTCCCGAAGGTGCACCGGACGGCCCTCGTGGGGTGGCCCTCTTCCTGGTGCCCCGGGTGACCGAAGACGGTCAAGCCAACCACTTCCGCCTCGACCGGCTCAAGGACAAGCTGGGAACCCGCTCCCTACCGACGGCGGAGGTCACCTTGAGCGGCGCACGCAGTTGGCCCATTGGCGATCTGCGTGCTGGGCTCTCGAACATGGTCTCGATCGTGCTGACGACCTCCCGCTTCTGGAACGCCATGGCTGCGGCAGCCTCCATGCGTGCAGCGGAGCGGATCGTCCACTCCTACGCCCGCTTCCGCCACGCCTTTGGCCGTCCGATCGAGAGCTACCCACTCGTGGCCCACACCCTGGACACGCTGACCGAGGACCGGCGGCACTACACCGCCGCCTTCTTCGAGGTCCTGGTAGCCTGGGAACGGGTGCTTGCGGCCCAGCGAGCCGGCGGATCGCCAGCGGCGGAAGACGCACTCCGCTGCCGCATCCTCGTCATGCTGGCCAAGACCTGCGCCACCCGCCGGAGTACCCAGCGCATCCACGACGCCATGATGGTGCTTGGGGGAAACGGCATCGAAGAGCGCTTCTCCCCCCTGCCTCGACTGT
>CAZQTQ010000341.1:241-5344 GCA_964596025.1 uncultured Rickettsiales bacterium | reverse complement strand
CCTCATCAAGCTTGAGAACATCGGTGCCGACGAGGTCAGCAAGGTGATCCAAAAGTGGGTGGGCGGAGGGGGTGAACTCATCACCTACGCCCCCAGCAACATGTTGATCCTGACCGACTCCGGCAACAACATTCGGCGCATCATGGAGCTCATTAAGGAGCTGGACATCTCGGCCCCGCGCCAGAAGCTCGAGGTCATCCCGATCGAATTTGCGGAGGCCGGACGCATCCTCGAAATCATCAAGGAGATCTACGGCGAGGACGGCGCGTCCAAGTCCAAGAGCAGTCCCCGGTCAAAGAAGTCGAAGAAGAAGGGCAAGAAGGGCTCATCTAGGGCCTCGGCGACCTCTGTAGGGAGTACCGCGTTCATCGGCAAGATGATCGCCGACGAGCGCACCAACGCCATCATCGTCCTGGCCACCGAAAAGTCGCTCGTCGACATCAAGGATCTGGTGGCTCGACTCGACTACGAGACCGACCCCTTCTCCCAGAGCGACATCCACGTGATCTACCTCGAGCACGCAAAGTCCGAAGAGCTGAGCCAGACCCTCAACTCGCTGACCCAACAGAGCAACCAGCGCGCGACCCAAAAGAGCAAGAAGAACAAGAAGAAGAAATCGAACGCTAAGTCGGGAGCCCCCGGAAACTTCGGAGGCAACTTCCAAGATGAGGTCCGAATCACCCACGACGCGCCGACGAATTCGCTGGTGGTGACGGCTTCCACGGACGACTACCGTCGCCTGAAGAAGGTCATCGACCTCCTCGACATTCGTCGCAAGCAGGTCTTTGTCGAGACCGTCATTATGGAGGTCTCGGACAGCATCCGCCGCGACACCGGCGTCTCGTGGCACGGGGGCGTACCTGGCGAAGGGGAAGGCGGGGTCAGCATCATTGGCGCCCGCGGTAGCCAGTCGGTCAACCTCGCGGGCGCACTACTGGACGGCTCCCTCCTGGGAGGCCTGGCGCTCGGCGTCTTCGGCTCCGCCATCAACATTCCACTGCCTGGCGTCGATGGTGGCCTCGAGATCCCGGCCTTTGGCCTGGTGCTAAAGGCACTCCAAGAGGATTCGTCCACCAACGTGCTGTCTGCCCCCAACATCCTGACCTTGGACAACGAAGAGGCGCAGATCGAGATCGGCGAGACCGTGCCCTTCCCCACCGGCGGGATCCTGGGTTCGCTGGCCGGGGCAGCCTCCGGCTCAACCGGCGGCTTCGGAATTCCCTCTGTCTCGTTCAGCCGCGAAGACGTCGGCATCATTCTGCGGCTGACTCCCCAAATCAACGAGAGCAACTGGGTCACGCTGGACATCTACCAGGAGATCTCCGAGGTCAAGGAAGGCTCGGCCGCGGACACCTTGGCCAGCGGCGGTCCAACGACAACCAAGCGGTCAGCTGAGACCCACGTCAGCGTCCAAAGCAACCAGACCATTGTGATCGGCGGCCTCATGCAGGAAGTTGAGACCGAGAGCGAGACTAAGGTGCCCATCCTCGGTGACATCCCACTCTTGGGCTTCCTCTTCCGCAGCAAGGCCAAGACCAAGCGGAAGACCAACCTGCTCATCTTCTTGACCCCCCACGTCATCGACGGCCCCCACGATCTCCAGGAGGTCTACCGGGTCAAGATGTTGCAGCGGCAAGAGTTCATGCGCCGCTTCTACGGCAAGTCGCCCGAGCAGCAGGCCGAAGAGCTCAACAAGCTCATTCGCTTCTCCATGAACCTGCCCGGCCAGCCCTCGGTCTACCGGGATCAGGAGCACTCACGGATCGATGGCACGGTGTCCATCGAAGATATCGAGGGTTCCGAGGCCATGAAAGAAGCGCTGAGGGAGGCCGAAGCCGAAGAGGGCGAGATACTCATCACCCCGGACGGCGAGGAGTACCAGCTGAACTCGGAAGATCTGGAGCTAGACGAAGGCGGGGGCGAGGCGAGCGAATCCGATGAGGAGGCCAATGAGGACAATCTAGGGGGCGATGAGGGGGCCCCGGAAGCCGAAGGCGAGGCCAGCGACGATCCGGGAAGTACCGAGGAAGCCCCGGAGCCGGAAACGGAGGACTAAGCCACTATGGCGATTCGCCGACGAGGGCTAGGCACCATCCTCGCAGACCGCGGGGTCTTGGACGAAGACGGGCTGCAGACCGCGCGGGACTACGCCGATAAGCACGGTTCACAGCTGGATGAGGCCCTACTCAAGCTGGGCTTGGCCTCCGAAGACGAGGTCGTCCACGCCTACTGCGAGCAGACCGGCGCAGATTCGCTTGCGTCGATCCCGATCGAATCGATCGATCTTGACCTGTACGTCGCAAGTGAGCTCCCCATCGGTTTCGCCAAGCACCACCGCATCATGCCGCTGTGGCCCATGGATGACGGAACCATCGCCGTGGCCGTAGCCGACCCCCTGACCATCTCCCCCGTCGACGACCTACGGGTGCTGCTGGACAGCCGGCTCAGCGTCTTTGTCGCCTCCCCTACCCAAATCGTCGATGCCATCAATAAGGTCTACGACCGTCTCGCCCGCAGCGCCGGCCAGGTCATCGAGGAGATGGAGGACCAGAAGCCGGACGAGGCCAGTGGCATCGAAGAGATCGAGGATATCGTCGATTCGGACGACGAAGCGCCAATCATCCGCTTCGTCAACTCGCTACTGACCGAAGCCCTCAAGGAGCGGGTCTCGGACATCCACTTCGAGCCCTTTGAGCGAATCCTTGCGGTTCGCTTCCGGATCGACGGCGTGCTCTACAGCAAGGTCGAGGTGCCCAAGCGGCTACAGGCGGCGATCAGCAGCCGCGTCAAGGTCATGGCCCAGCTAGACATAGCGGAAAAGAGGCTTCCCCAGGACGGCCGCATTCGCATCAAGGTGGCCGGACGCGACGTCGACATCCGCGTCTCCACGGTGCCGGTCGCGCACGGGGAGCGAATCGTCCTTCGGCTGCAGGACCGTTCCGCAGGTCTCCTGAGCCTGGACATGGTCGGAATGGACGGCGAGATCCTCAAGGGCTGGCGCGAGCTCATCAAGAGGCCCCACGGAATCCTCCTCGTCAGCGGACCCACCGGTTCGGGCAAGACCACGACGCTCTATGCCTCGATCTCCGAGGTCAACCGACCCGGCATCAACATCCTCACGGTCGAAGATCCCATCGAGTACCAGATCAAGGGCATTGGCCAGATGGCAGTCAACCCCAAGATCAAGCTGACCTTCGCCAGCGGACTCCGCGCCTACCTGCGGCAGGATCCAGACGTCATCTTGGTGGGCGAGATCCGCGACCTCGAGACGGCGGAGATCGCCATCCAGGCCTCGCTGACCGGCCACTTGGTGCTGTCCACCATTCACACGAATGACGCCGCCACGGTGGTCAACCGACTCGTCGACATGGGGGTCGAGCCCTTCATGGTGGCCTCGTCGATGGCCGGCGTCATGGCCCAGCGGCTCGTGCGCCGACTTTGCGTGAGCTGCCGGGAGACCTACGACCCCACTGAGGAAGAGATGGCCGAGGTCAGCCTCAGCCGCGCGCATCTCAAGGGGCCCATTTTCCGCCCCAAAGGGGGGGGCTGCGAGGACTGCCTGGGCACGGGCTACCGCGGCCGAACCGGCATCTACGAGATGCTGAGCGTCACCGACACCATCCGCCGCAAGGTGGTCCAAAACCTGAGTTCCACAGAGATCCGCAAGGCCGCGGTGGGCGAGGGCATGACCACGCTGCGCATGGATGGCGGTCGCAAGGTCCTGCTCGGCGAAACCAGCCTGGAAGAAGTCATCCGAATCACCCAGGACGACGGCACCTCCTTCCAAGACACCCCGGCCTAGGAAGCAGTTCCGATGGCGGTCTACGAGTATCGAGGCTTGGATGGGGGTGGCAAGAACGTCGCCGGCATCGTCGACGCCGAGAACTCCAAGGTGGCCCGGCTCAAGCTGCGGAAGCAGGGGATCTTCACCACACAGATCACCGAGGGCCAGGCCGGCGCTTCGGTTCTTCAGGCGGTCGAGAAGGGCGGTGGTGGCCGCGGGCTGTCCATGGAAGTGGACGTCGCCAAGTACTTCCAGACCATCTCGGTGGGAGACGTCGCCCTGGCCACCCGCCAGCTCTCGGCCCTTCTCGCCGCCGGAATCCCGCTGGTCGAGACCCTGGGCGCTCTGTCCGAGCAGATCGAGAAGGAGCGCTTCCGGCTCATCATTCGGGAGATCAAACAGAAGGTGAACGAGGGCAGCGACTTGGCCGACGCCATGGGCGACTACCCCAAGGTCTTCTCCGACCTCTACGTCAACATGGTGCGGGCCGGGGAGCGAGCTGGAGCGCTCGAGGCGGTACTCGAGCGGCTCGCCGACTACACCGAAAACTCGGTCGAGCTGCGGGGCAAGGTGGCCTCCGCGCTGACCTACCCCATCATCATGCTGCTCGTGGCCCTGGCAGTCATCGGCTTCCTGATGGCCTACGTCGTCCCGAAGATCACCAAGCTCTTCAAGGACATGGGCGCCGACCTGCCGTGGATCACCAAGTTGGTCATCTTCGTGTCCGATGCCCTGCAGGGCTACTGGTGGCTCTTCATCATTCTCGCAGTCGGCGGGTCAATAGGCTTTGTTCGCTACTACTCGACCGAAGACGGCCGAATGAAGGTGGACGAATTCATCCTGAAGGTCCCGCTCTTTGGTTCGATGATCAAGATGGTCACGATCTCCCGCTTCGCCTCGACGCTGGCCACCCTGATGACCTCGGGCGTCCCTCTGCTTGCGGCCATGGGCATCGTCAAGAACATCGTCTCCAACGTCATCCTCAAGCAGGTCGTCGCCGACGCCCAGGTCGCTGTCCGCGAGGGCCAGCCCATGAACGTCCCCCTGAAGAAGTCCGGCAAGTTCCCCCCCATGGTCGTGCACATGATCTCTGTGGGGGAGCGAACCGGCGAACTCGCCCCGATGCTCAACCGCGTCTCCATCAACTACGAAAACCAGGTGAATCGTCGCCTCGAAACGCTCACCTCGCTCTTAGAACCCCTGATGATCCTGGTCATGGGGGGCATCGTCTTTGTCATCGCGCTCGCGGTGCTCCTGCCGATGCTCCAAATGAACACCATGGCCGGAAGCTGAGGAAAGGAATTTCACAAAAATGAAGC
>CAZQTQ010000341.1:0-231 GCA_964596025.1 uncultured Rickettsiales bacterium | reverse complement strand
CAACCTCATCTCTCGGCTCGCAGCAAGAAGGGGTCAGGACGGCATGACCCTCATCGAGATCATGGTCGTCCTCACCCTGCTCGGACTGCTGATGACGGTCCTTGCTGTCAACTTTTTCGGCATGGCGGAAGAGCAGAAGGTGAAGATCACCATCACCCAGATGAAGACGCTCCAAGGCCGCCTTGACGCCTTCAAGCAGGAGTACGGGCGCTATCCTTCCACCTCGGAGGG
>CAZQTQ010000340.1:0-5372 GCA_964596025.1 uncultured Rickettsiales bacterium | reverse complement strand
GATGCCGTCGGTGCAGTCCTCGAACGTAGCGTCATTGCTGCCTTGGCCCCTCAGTACGGCGACCACGAAGTGCTCTGAGGATTCCGGAGCGTCCTCTCCGCAGCCTGCGCTGCAGCCGCCACCACCGACGCTGAAGTCCTCGATCCACATGCTGGCCCGGAGGTCGGCCTGGTACTCGCTCAAGGTCAGGGGCGCGAACAGGACGGAAACCTCGACGTTCGTGCCGGGCGGCAGCGAGTGGGGCAGGGTGATCCCCTGGGGCAGGACGAAGGAGAAAACTCCCTCCTCATCCTCGTTCCCCGGAGTCAGAGCCAGGGCCGTTAACTGGTAGGTGCTGCCGCTGGTGTTTTGGAGCTGGACGACAGCAGAGCTCGTGAAATCCGGGCGGGCGTCGGGCAACTCGACCGAGTTGGGGTCGAAGACGATGGGTGGCCCGAGGGGGTCTACGCAGCCCGTCGCCATGATTGCCAGTGCACAGGCAAGGGCTGGGACTGCGCGCAGCTGCTTCATCGAGGCTCCAGAGTTTGCCCGCCCCAGGAGCGGGGCCGGCGCATGGTACCGCCCGAGCAGTGTATCCAACAAAGGAATTCCCGTGCCCGGGTCCAGCCGTTATAGTCCCGCGCCTCTCCATGAAGTTCTTCGCACGCATTCAACGGGTCTTGGCGACCGCATTCTGCTGGCACGTTGTCATGAACATGGCGTTCTCGTCTTTCGTCTTCGGGATGCCCACGATTCTGTTCGTCCCCCGGCGGTTCGACCCGGATCGGCGGCTGCCCCACCGCATCGGCACCTTCTTTTGGGGCTGGCTTGTGTGGCGCCTTGTTCCGTTCTGGCGCCTCGAGGTCCGGGGATTAGAGCACCTGTCCGGTGGGCCGAAGGTTCTTTGCACCAACCACCAGAGCCTCCTCGACGTCTTGGCCACGATGGCCTTGGGCCGCGACTTCAAGTGGGTTTCTGGCGTCCGCTTCTTCAAGATCCCGCTGCTCGCCATGTACATGCGGGCAACGGGCTACATCGCGGCCGATCTCAAGAACCCGTTCGCGGCGGCCGGCATTCTCGATGAGTGCGGGCGCTGGCTGGACTCGGGAGTCTCTGTCGGCCTGTTCCCCGAGGGGACGCGTTCGCGTGACGGCCGGATGGCTTCGTTCAAGGCCGGCGCCTTCCAGGTAGCCGTCGATCGGCACGTTCCGGTAGTGCCGATTGTCATCGAAGGCACCCGCGACATCTTGCCCAAGGGAAGCTGGACTTTTCTTGGAGCGAGCCCCTTCAAGACAGTGCAGGTCGAGGTTCTGAAGCCCATCGAGATCGACGATCTCCCCGAGCCGAGCGCGGAAGCGCTGAGCCGCGCGGCCCGCGGCGCAATTGCCCGGCGTCTTGCCGCTATTCGGTCGACCTCGCTCTCGTCAGTCCTGCTTGGGGGGGACAAGGACCCCCTACTTGCCGCGGTGCCGGATCCCCAGTGCCCCGATGCAGCTCCTCCTCCGGCTCTGGCACCTGCATCCTGCGAGGAGCCGGGGCCGGCGTCGTTGGCTGCAGCCCCACAGGGCTAGCGGAGCTCGCGCGCCCTAGGACGCCAGTCCTGCGCCTCCGGCTGGGACTCCTGCTTCGACTTGTCCCGCTTGCACCTCCGGTCCTGCCGCCAGAGGCACGAGGGCCTGCCGGGGTCGAAACAAGGGCCAAAAGAGCCGCATAAGCGAGAGCTTGGTGTAGGCGGCGACGATCCGCCGGTTGTCCGCCCAGCCCCGAAAGTGGCTGATGCGATCTTCGGGTTGGGGATAGAAGACGTCGATGGGGAGACAGCGAACCGGGACTCCCCTCCAAGCCGCTCGGACGAGTACTTCCATCTCCAGCTCGTACCGGCGTCCCTTTAGGGAAAGGGCCAGCACGGTGGACAAGGGGTAGGAGCGGTAGCCGCACTGCGTGTCGGGACGTTCACCCCGCAGTTCGGTGCCCGCCGAGACCCAGAGCATGAAGTCTGAGATGGCCCTCCCAACGCGGCTGGATCGCGGGACCTGGGGGCTGTCCATGGAGCGGGTTCCGACAAAGAGGGCCAGGGGGGCAGTCCGGCTCGCCTCGACAAATGCCCCAAGGTCGCTGGCCTTGTGTTGGCCGTCTCCGTCCAAGGTGATGGCGTGGCTGTAGCCGGTCTGCCAGGCGGCTCGGAACCCCGTCAGTAGGGCTTCGCCCTTCCCGCGGTTTTCGGGATGGTCTACGACTTTTGCGCCAGCGTGTCGGGCTTCGTCGGCAGTCCCGTCGGTAGAGCCGTCGTTGACGACCAGCACCGGCATCCCCAGAGCCCGCACCGAGGCGACGACCTGGCCGATGGTGCCGGCGTTGTTGAAGCTTGGGATGAGGGCGCATGGCTGCACAGAGGTTCCGGGGCCAGGAGGCGGCGGCCATCCTATCCTCCGGCGTCGTGCCGTCAACCGGGGGGGGGGCAGGACCGTCCAGGCTCCGGGTGAGGACGCTTGCCTCGCCTTTCGACCCTCGATAGAATCCCCGCCCCCCCCCCCCCCCCCCCAAGGGCGCAAAAGGTCCCAGCCAGTGCGGCCAAAAAATCCGCGTACAGATAACCCCCCCCCTCCCATCTGCCGAAATAGGACCGAGCATGAGCGACAAAAAAGTCCTCTTCGAGATCACCGACGCCCACCTCAACACGGGCCTACGCGGCTACCCCGTTGGAACCTGCCGGACCTCCCGAGTAGATCCTATGACGGGGGTCTCTTACGTCGGCTACCCCATCGGCGACCTGGCCTACGAGGACCCAGAAGCCATCGTCTACCTGCTCCACAATAAGGAGCTTCCCAGCCCCGAACAGCTGGCCGCTTTCAAGGCCGACTTGGCGGCTCGGGCTGTGGTGGATCCCAAGGTGATTGAGCTGCTGCGG
This sequence comes from uncultured Rickettsiales bacterium, assembly GCA_964596025.1. Lineage (GTDB taxonomy): Bacteria > Myxococcota_A > UBA796 > UBA9615 > UBA9615 > CAZQTQ01. The sequence goes on along the minus strand of CAZQTQ010000340.1, from coordinate 2,485 downwards.
AGCCTCCCGCCCGAGGGGCACCCCATGGAGTGGCTCTGTGCGGGTCTCCTTTTCTTGGGAATGACCGGTAAGACGACAAACTGGCGGGAGGACGCCTTGAACCTCGTGGCTCGCAGCCCGGAGATTGTGGCCGCAATCTTCCGCCTCCGAAGCGGTTGGGGCGAGCCCATTCCGAGCCGTCCGGAGCTTGGCCTGGTGGAGAACTTCGTTCATATGCTCGGAATTCCTGGGGGGGATCCGGACAAGATCACCCAGTTCTTGCGCGTCTTCTACGTCCTCCACATGGATCACGGCGGCGGCAACCTCTCGACCTTCACGGGGAAGGCGGTGGCGTCGGGCTTGGCAGACATGTACGCATCGATGGCCGCCGCGATGGCGGGCCTCTACGGTCCCCGGCATGGCCGCGCGAACCAGGATTGCCTCAACTTCGTCCGCAGGGTTGGCTCTTCCGATCCGGACAAGATTGAGCAGTTCATTCGCGATGCACTGAGCAACAAGGACCTCATCTACGGCTTTGGACACGCTGTACTGCGCTCCGAAGATCCGCGGGCCACGATCCAGTACGGATTGGGCGAGACGGTGTGCCCCGAGGACGAGCTCTTCCGGACTGCCGCCAACATGCGCCGGGTAGCGGTGGCCGTCCTCAGCGAAAATCCGAAGATCTCCAATCCCTACCCCAACGTCGACGCGGTCTCAGGGACCCTGCTCAATGCGGTGGGCCTGAGGGACAGTGACTACTACACGGTCCTCTTCGGCTTCAGCCGAATCGTCGGCATCACCGCCCAAATCGTTGACGAGCGATTGACCCTTCGAGGGGGCAAGGGCGCTCCCATCTACCGCTGCAGTTTTGTGGCCGAGAACCAGGAGCCGCGCAGCAAGGGCTGAGGCGAATCCGCCGCCCGCTGCTCCAGCGCTAGTTTGGGGACACGCTTAGGGGGCGTCGGGCCGCGTGAGGGCGATCGGTCCCCCGTGGTCTTCGAGCCACTTAAGGCTGCGGCTCGCGCCGGGACCGAAGGCCGGGTTGTGCTCGAAGTAGCGCACGAACGCAGCCCTGGCTTCCTCCATATGTCCGGCTTCGGCATGGACCTCCCCTTCGATCCGGTAGGCCTCTGCGGATTCCGGCTGCAGCTCCTGAGCGCGCTGGATGATGTTCAATGCCTGAGGGAGGTCGCCGTGGTCTAGGTAGGCCCTGGCGTCCAATAAGTAGGCTCGATAACGCACCAATTGCTCGTAGCCCCCGTCGTTCAGGAAGGGCGATGGCGGGAAGTCGTCGGGCGGCCTGCCGGGAAGGTCGATTTGGGCCTCTGCTGGAGTGATTTGGGCTTCGGCCGGCGTGGTTTCGACCTCGGCCGGCGTGGTCTCCGCCGGCGGTTCCTCCTCCTCCTCCCAGTTCCGGGCCGCAGGGGGCAGCGAGGCACGGTAGTCCGTTGCATCGATGCCCGCCGCCTCTAGCTCTGCGAGAAAATCGATGGCCCGGTAGCTGCCCTGGGTGTGCGGTGCGGTCGAGACCCACAGCACGCGATCCGTCGCGTCCGCCAGCACCGAGTGCGTGGCAATGAGCGCGTCGATGGCATTGCGGTTGCCTGGTCCAATCGACAGACCCTGCGGGCCGTTCCGATCCCGAAGGATGTCCAGTCCGCGCTCCAGGCTCAGAGGTGCAGCGTTCACCAGCTCGTCCATGCGGAGGCCGCGTGCCACCGTCGTGGAGTAGCGGCGGAGGGCGGCATCCCGAGGGTCGTCGGCGAAGGGGGCTGTCAGGAGGTGGTTGGCTGCAGTAATCCGGTCGTTCGCGGAGTCCCGCCGTCCTATGCGACCGGGGCCCCGTTCGATGACTGCGGCCTCACCGGTCTTCCCGTCGCCCACGAGGTAGATGTTCGTGACCAACGGTTCCTTCTCACGAAACAGCCGTTCTACGTCGTCGATCGACTTTGCTTGTTCCAGGATCGATCGGATCCACAGCGCCACGGATGGCCCCTTGCGGTTGTGGCCTACCGAGCGCGCTGCGTTAACGCTGAGCCAGATCCCCTCGGCGTTCATGCCCGTCACCACGCCGGCCATGGCCATCCAAGACACCGACAGCACCGGGATGGCGCCCTCTCGGGCGTAGAGGTGAACCACCTTCTCGCGGTCAAAGAGGGGAAAGACCTCGAAGTCGAAGTTGCGCCCGAGGAGGAGGTGGCCGTTCTCGGTGGCCCTCCCGCTCGCGGCGAAGGCGGTACACGCGCCAGCCACGGCGGGCTCGACCCAGGGATTTCCCACCAGCTCCTGCGTGATGTCGTGCAGCGCGTGGTAGTACAGGCCGCGCTGGTAAGTCCCGAGGGGAAAGGCGTGACGGTCGGTATAGGTTTGGGAAAAACCCCACAGCTCTTCCAGCTGCTCTGCCGGCAGGTGGTGAGCCATATGCCGGTAGGACCACAGCAGAAACGGGGGAAGCAGCAGGCGCAGAGGCAGGGGCAGGGTGCGCGAGAACTGCGCGAACATCTCA
>CAZQTQ010000339.1:1231-5374 GCA_964596025.1 uncultured Rickettsiales bacterium | reverse complement strand
TCCGAAGGGTCCGGAAGCTCCGAAAGGTCCGGAAGCTCCGAAGGGTCCGGAAACTCCGAAAGGTCCGGAAGCTCCGAAGGGTCCGGAAGCTCCGAAGGGTCCGGAAGCCCCGAAGGGTCCGGAAGCTCCGAAGGGTCCCAGCGCTCCCTCCACCCCGGACGCGTCCTCGGCTCCCGGTACTCCGGACGCCCCGTCTGGGCCCGCAGCCCCGGAGGCCCCTGCGGCTCCCGGTGGTCCGGATGCGCCGTCTGAGGCCAAGGCCCCGGCGGCCCCCAGCGGTCCAGAGGCGCCGTCCGAGCCCGAAGCCCCCGCGGCCCCCAGCGGTCCAGAGGCGCCGTCCGAGCCTGAAGCCCCCGCGGCTCCGAGTGGTGGGGATGCGCCGTCCGAGCCCAAGGCTCCTGCGGCTCCGAGTGGTGGGGATGCGCCGTCCGAGCCCAAGGCTCCTGCGGCTCCGAGTGGTGGGGATGCGCCGTCCGAGCCCAAGGCTGCTTCGGCCCCGAGTAGTCCCGACACCCCCTCAGAACCCTCAGGTGGGGCAAAGCCCTCGAAGTCGTCTGGAGGCTCCAAACCCTCGAAGCCACGGGCAGGCAAGAAACCGAAGAAACCGAAGAAGAAGTAGGGGGGCTTCCGCCCGAGCGTCACCAGCCGGAGTCCGACCTCGTCGAGGTTCGGATCGCGGACGTACTCAGTTTCCGTCGAACTCTGTGACGTACAAGAAGCTGTACGAACCGTAGTGGCCGGACATCCCGGGGCCGGTCACGGAGTCGGAGGTGGTTTCCTTGTACAACACGGCGGCCGGCAACCATCCCGAGCCGGTGCTGGTCGGCGAGGTGCCCCCCAATAGGTCTTGCTCGAAGATCCAGTTGCCGGGAATGTCCTTGATGTGGGCTAGATGCGTGACTGTGTGCCCGTTATCGGTGGCCACCTCCACCACGTCGTTGAAGCGGATGGAGTCGCCGTCGGAGATGCCGATGATCCGGGAATTGGGGTCGCTGATGTTCCCATCGTCGATGAGGCCAATTCGGACGAAGTCCGCGTAGGTGTTGTCTTCTTCCCCCCCGAGGAGCTGCCAAGGGGTGGGCGCCATGACGGCGGAGGCTTGCTCGAGGCTGCAGCCGAAATTGTCAGCCCAGTACTCCGGGTCTCCAACCTCGACAGTACTGAGGTCAGCCTCCAGGTAACCGCTGCAGTCAGAGCAACCCGAGGTTCCCGAGCCCGAAAACTCCTTCTCGAGGATTCCGGCAGTGGCATGGGCAACGCACAGGATCTCACCGTCGTCATCCCGGTAGTTGGCCGAGACGAGTATCTGCCAATCGTCGTCGACCCCGACTTCCCCCGTGTCGACATCCAAGAAGTACCGGACTTCCTCAACCTGTCCGGCAAAGGTGACCTCCAGTTCATCGCAGTTGTCGTCGACACCGTCGTAGGGCTGTTCGATTGCTCCGGGATGGATCGACCCGTCTGTGTCGTCGCAGTCGCCCCCACCAGCTCCCGCGTAGCCGTCTCCGTCGAAGTCGTTCCCATCGACGCCGTCGCAGTTGTCGTCGACGCCGTCACCGAAGAAGTCAGCTGCGCCGGGGTGGATGCTCGGGTCTTGCGGACCGCAGTCTGCGGCGTCGGTGACGCCGTCGCCATCGAAGTCGTACAAGGCTTGATTCGGTGTGCCGGTACCGCAGCCGGTGACTCCGATCAGGACCGCGGCGCCAACGCTCGCTCCGATCCGCATGGCTTCCTCCCAGCGGGTGGGACGGTTGGGCCCCGTCCCAGGCCTCCTACCCTACCTGCAGCCGGTCTACCTAGGGAAACACTCCGTAGGAAGAGACCCCCGCCTTCGCCGAGGTCGAGATTCCTCCCGGTGGGGAGGTCAGCGCCGGCATGAGGCGGCCCACCAGCCCCCCACGAACTTGGAAGGCCCCGCCCGGAACCGAAGCTCCGGACGAGGCCCTTGAGCGCTGGCGCTAGGCGCTAGCTCATTCGTCCTAGTTGTCGCCGAACCAGCCGCAGGTGCAGCTGTGGTTGTATAGCCACCAGGAACCGTCAAACAGCATCGTGGTCACAGGGCAATCATCCTTGCTCTGGAAGGTGATGATGGTTTCGTGGATCCCGTTGGCGGGAAAGAGGCTTCCAGCAGTCGTATTCTGGTAGTTCCCCTTGCACCAGCGACGGAACAGGAACTCGGAGTCGGTTCCTTCTCCATCGGTCGCCCGCACCACCACCATGGGAAGCGCGCTGGCCGGGTTCGTGCCACCTTCCAGGTTGAGGTCGTCGGCAAAGTGGACGCCTCTGAGGATGATGTCCCCGGCGATGTTGTCTTCGCCGATGAGGTCGTAGGCGAGATCTTCGGCTTGTTCGATGGGTAGCCGCGCGTTGTCGACGACCACGAAGTTTCCGGCGTCCGGTCCGACAGGAGCCGCCGCCGCTCCCACGCTCTCCAGCCCATAGATCCCCGTCATGTCGCGCAGGCTCAGGTTGTTGCTGACCGCCAGGTTGCCGCGGACAACCTGCAGGCTCTGGAAGCCATTGAGGCTCACGAGGGCGTCGTTGTTGTAGATGTCCAGGCTCTGCCCAACCGAGACCAAAGAGGAGAAGACGAGTTCTTTGAGTTCCGGATTGCCCCTGACTCTCAGGGAGCTGTGCAGGTACAGGGACACGGCGGGGTCGCCCACCGATTGCAGATTTGGGACATTCACTCGGGTCAGGCTGTCGTTGTTCTTGATGGAAACGAACCAACTCACATCGGTCAGTTTCGGTAGGTCAATCTCGGTCAGACTGCTGTTGGTGGTGAACGACATGCGCTGGCGGACCGCCTCGAGGCTGGAGAGGTCGACCCTCTCCAGAGCAGCGTTCTCGGCGAAAACGAGCTCCTGGCCGGTCTCCACGAGGCTGTCGAGGAGGACAGCGTGGAGGCTGTGGTTGCGCGCGAACAAGATGTGACCGCTGGTCTCTTCGAGGGAGGAGAGGTCCAGCGAGTCCGGAAGCCCGGTGTCGCTCAGTTCGATGGAGCCGGCTTTGGTCAGGCTGGACACGTCGAACTCGGCCAGAGACGGGCTCTCGCGAACCACAAAACCGGGCGGGCCGGTAAGGGAGCGCAGGTCCACGGTTTGCAGGTCGTGGTTGTCCTCGAGCCAGACGCGGCCGGTGATGTCTTCGACTGCCGGGACGCTCAGGGTGGACAGCTTCGGATTGCCAATAAGGACGAGGCCCCACATTTCTTCGACCGCAGGCATCGAGACGTGCTGCAGTTCTGCATTCTCTTCGAAGTCGAAGTTCCCCACGAAGCTGAGAGACGGCAGATCGACCCGCTCGAGCGCGGTGTCGTTTGCGGTCAGGGCGTTGACCCTCTCCAGGCAGTCCAATGCGTCCAGGTCGAGCAACTCTTGGCCTTGGATGGTGATGACCCGGGCCGAAGTGAACTCAGCAGCAAAGGCCTCGGCTTCGGCCTGCGAGCTGAGGACGACTTCGTCCGTATGACCCAGGCTCTCACAGACGAGCGGAGCCGGGTCGGACGGGCTGGGGGCAGGCTCTGTGGGTTCGACCGGTGCATCGTCGGGTGCCAAGGGACCGAACTGGTCTTGCAGCTGTGCGAGTACGTCGCAGCCCGAGAGTGGCGGAAGCGCCAAGGCAAGAAGGGGGAGGAGAAGGGTGGATAGACGAGAGTTACTCTGGGACATGCGTCGCTCCTTCGGTAGCCCGGCCGCCTGCTAGAGGCCCGTTGGCGTTGCGTCCCGACGTCGCCGCCGGTTTGCCGTTTCGGGAGGGGGTAATCCCCGCCGCTTTCATTTCACAAGAGGTCCCCGACCCCAAGAGTGTCCACAGAATTTCAGACAATTCCCGCCGGTTACGACGACTCCGCTGCGCCTTCGAGGACAGCGCTCTTGTGTAGCCCCACCCCTGCCCTAGGCCCTGCCCGTTCCGCCTGGCAGCACCTGGAGCGGCCGAAGCGATTCGACGAAGTCAAAGCCGCCTCTTCGCCACCCTCTCTCCTTGCACCCAGTAGGATCGGATCGATGCTGGATGGTTTCGACAAGAGAGCCTTGCTCTCCTCACTGGTTGCCGAGTTGGGACGACGGACCGGGGACATGAGGCGCCGGGCCAAGGCAGTGGCAGCGAGCGCCACCCACGAAGAGGCGCGACCGGAGGGCG
>CAZQTQ010000339.1:0-1221 GCA_964596025.1 uncultured Rickettsiales bacterium | reverse complement strand
GACAAGGACACCCGAGCCATCGAAGAGAGCTATCTCGCCCGCGGTCAGGCCGCGCGGGCTGCAGAGGCCGAAACCGACCTCCAGATGCTGTCCTCCCTGGACTGCCAGTCATTCGAAGACGACCGGCCGATCGCGGCTACGGCGGTGGCGGGGATCGAAGACGAAGACGGCAACGTCAAGGTCGTGCTCCTCTTGCCGGTCGCCGGTGGGGTGGTGCTGGAGTCCCAGGGCATCGACGTACACGTCGTCACCCCGACCTCCCCGCTGGGTCGGGGTCTCCTGGGCAAGACCGTGGACGACGACTTCGAGGTCTCGGTTCGAGGAACGTCGCGATGCTGGACCGTCATGGCGGTGCGCTAGGTTCCCCTGGGGGGGGAGTGTTCAGGGGAAGAGGTGGCGGGACCCAAGCTAGGTGTACACGCCATTCCAGTCGCTTGGGAGGCTTTGGCCGCTCAGGCTCTTGCAGCGTTCGAGGAAGAGCAACGCCAGCGAATCGTCGCTGCTTAGCTGGAGGCAATGTTGATAAGCGGCCTCAGCTTCCCCCCAGCGCTGCTCGAGGTAGGCCGCAAAGGCCTCCTCTGTCGCCTTGGCTAGGTCGAGCTGGGCTGGGCTGGCGGAGGCTCGCTTGGCGATGAGCTCGTGGATGGGCTCCGGCCGGCTCTGCCCTTTGACGATGACCCAGTCCACGGGTCGGGTGAGCATCTTCTCCTCGACGGCCTGCTTCGTACTCTCGCCGACCAGGATGCGGGTGCCGTACTGCTTGTTGATGCCCTCGATTCGGCTGGCCAGGTTTACCCCGTCGCCGATGACGGTGTAGTCGAGGTGACTGATGGAGCCCAGGTTGCCGACCAGGGCTACCGCGGTGTTGATGCCGATGCGAATTGGCCACAGCGGCTCGGGATCCTTCGCGCTCTGCCGAATCCGGTCCAGGATCTCGAGAGCCGCTTGGCAGGCCTGGAGGGGGTGGTCGGCGACGGGGTTGGGGGCGTTCCAGAAGGCCATCACCGAGTCGCCGATGTATTTGTCCACCGTCCCATGGTGGGCGTCCACGATCAGGCTGGCTTCCTCGAGGTTGTTGCTCAGCTTGACCGCGAGAGCCTGGGGCTCCAAGGCTTCGGAGATGGTCGTAAAGCCCTCCACATCGGTAAACAAGATGGTGACTTCCTGATTCTGGCCGCCCGGCTGGGCCTCGACTCCGCTCCGGACGAGGTCGCGGACGAG
>CAZQTQ010000338.1:0-5380 GCA_964596025.1 uncultured Rickettsiales bacterium | reverse complement strand
CTGGTACCGCAAGGCCCACATCGTCTTGTTCCCCACCACTATCGATGAGGTCTTCGGCTACTCCGCCGTCGACGGGATGGCCTGCGGTAAGCCGGTGATCTTCAGTCGCTGCGCCGCTTTGGTCGAGGTGACCGGCGGTGTGGGCGTCGGCGTCGGCCCCGGCGATGTCAAGCAACTGAGCGATGCGATCCGAGCACTCATCCGTGAACCGGACCGATGCGAGGCCTTGGGTGAGGAGGGCCGGAAGCTCGTGGTGGAGCGCTACTCTTGGGAGCGGGCCGAGAAACGCTACATCGATGCTCTGGAGGAGGCCGCCGGGTGACGATGCGAGGTCTCCGGATGCTCTTGGACGCCTCTTCTTTGGTGGCGGTCTTGCCGGCAGTCGTGGCGGCAGTAGCGGCCCTGGTGCCCGCGTCCCTCCACGCTCGGGACTATTACGTGGACACGGCGGGCAACACTCCTTACGTCGAGATCCAAGCGGCCATCGACGCCGGCGCCTCGGGTGATGTCGTCCACGTCTTCCCGGGGACCTACGGCCCCGTCGACTTCGGCGGAAAGGACATCACGTTGCGCTCGGTGGAGGGACCGAGCCTCACGGTGATCGACGCCGGCGGCAGCGGACCAGCGGTCACCTTTAACGCCACCGAAGGGGCCGGTGCCCTGCTCCACGGGTTCACTCTTACGGGGGGAACCGGCAGGGAAGAGGAGAGCATCCAGCTGGTTGCCGGTGGGGGCATCTTCGTGGGACGCGGAGCCACGCCGCGCATCTCGGGCAACGTCATCACCGGCAACAGCGCCGAGGTCGGGGCCGGGATTGCTTCGGTGTCGTCGACCCCTTCCATCTACGGCAATACGATCTTGTCCAACATCGCCAGCGTCACCGGTGGGGGGCTGTGGCTACACGACGCCGACGGCACGGGGTCGGAGGTGCTGGTCGCCTGCAACGCCATCCTCGGGAACGAAGGTGGCCAGGCTGGGGGCATCCTGCTGGGGGCCGGCAGCTTCTCGGTACGGAACAACACGGTGGTCGGCAATGTCGGGGAGCGCGGTGGCCTGTGGGCTCTGGTGGCCTCGGACGGCAACGTGGACAACAACACCTTGGTGGCGAACGACGGCAGCGCGAGTGGAGCCGGGGGCTTGGAGACCGAGAGCGCCACTCTGGCTTTCCGGAACAACCTCGTGGCCTATGGCGCCAGCGGTTGGGGGGCCATCCGGGCCTCGGCCGATGCGGTGTGGAGCTACAACGTCCTCTGGTCGAACGCAGCTGGCGAGTATTCGGGGGCGGCCGGAGACCCGACAGGGACCGAGGGCAACCTCAGCGTGGAGCCGTCTTTTGTCTCCTTTACGTTAGGAGACGCAACCGACGACGATCTGTCGCTGGTTGCGGGATCACCGCTGCTCGATCTGGGCGATCCGAGCGCCGCCTACAACGATCTGGATGGGAGCCGCAACTCGGTCGGGGCCGAGGGAGGACCACAGACCGGCTGCGACGGAGACGCGGACGGCGAACGTCCCAGCGATGCCCTGGGTGACTGCCTGCCAGACCAAGGCGAGTTCCACCCCCTCGCCTACGAGCTGGACGAAGGGCTGGACGCGAACTGCGACGGCTGGGCGACCCTGGCTGCGGCCGACTTCGTGCTGGACGACGGCTCCCTGACGGGAGACAGCTCCGCTCTGTGGGCCTTTGGTGCGCCCACGGTCCTTCCTGGCGAGGGCTACCAGGGGGTGGAGGCCTGGTGCACGGCGGTGGGGGCGGATGCTCCCGCCGAGTCGGCGGCCCAGCTCGACTGGGCGGTGGACCTGAGCTCGCTGCCGATCGACACGGGCCTTCAGCTCTCGATGGTGCATGCCTACGACAGCCCCGAGGGCTTGACCGGCGGGATCGTGCAGAGCGAAGTGGGAGCCAGCATCGAGACATTGAGCCCCATTGGCGGCTACCCCACCGCCCTGACCGACGCCTCCTCCAGCCATCCGCTGGCCGGATTGGCTGCCAGCGGCCTCTTCTCCGGGGACAGCCAGGGCTGGACGACCTCTTCTTTCTCCATCGAGGACCTGAGTGGGACGGCCGCCGTGCTCCGCTTCCACTACGGCTCGGGTGAGAGCGCTTCGGGCTCCGGCTGGACCCTGGGTCGCCTCGAGGTCGCGGTCGTGGATGAGGACGGCGATGGGCGCGGCGCTTCGGTGACTGACTGCGACGACAGCGATGCCACCCGCTACAACGGCGCCCCGGAAGTTCCCTACGACGGCATCGACCAAGACTGCGACGGCGCGGATCTGGAAGATGTGGACGAAGACGGGTACCTCGGCACCGCCGTGGGAGGCGATGACTGCCTAGACACCGATCCCCAGAGTTATCCGGGGGCGTCCGAGCAGGCCTACGATGGAATCGATCAGGATTGCGACGGTTCCGACCTCACCGACGTCGATGGTGACGGTTCGGACGCCGCAGAGGCGGGCGGAGGGGACTGCGACGACAGCGACGCTGGCGCCCACCCCGATGCTGCCGAAGTCCCCTACGACGGCGTCGATCAGGACTGCGACGGCTCCGACCTCACCGACGTCGACGGCGACGGATACGACGGCGAGGCAGCCGGCGGTGGCGATTGCGACGACTCCGATGCTGCGATCCACCCCTTGGCTTGGGACGCCTGTGACAACGGAATCGACGAGGACTGCGATGGGACCGCTGATGTCCATCCCGACCACGACGGCGACGGCTACGACCTCTGCGCCGGCGACTGCAACGAAGGCAGCGACGCCGTCTTCCCCGGCGCTCCGGAGGCCTGCGACGGGCTGGACACCGACTGCGACGGCAACCTGCCGGCGGACGAGAACGACGCCGACGAAGACGGGCAGATGCCCTGCGCGGGGGACTGCGCTGACGACGACGACGAGCGAGGTCTCGCCTTCCAAGAGATCTGCGATGCCCAAGACAACGACTGCGACGGCGAGGTCGATGAAGGCCACGACCTCGATGGCGACGGGTTTTCGTCTTGTGGCGACGATTGCGACGACCAATTGGTGACCTTCAGCCCGGAGGCCGAACCCGACTGCCAGAGCATTCTTGACCACGACTGCAACGGAAGCCCCGATGTCGAACAGGACGAGTGCGCCCAAGCGCTGGCCTGTGCGGGATGCCAGAGCGAACTCGGCTCCAGTGGAGCGGAGCGCGGAGGCCCCGAAGTGCTCTTGGTGCTGGCCCTGAGTTCGGTCGGAATGCGGCGCCGACGTCGGTCGAGTCTCGCCCCCTAGCTCCGGTTGGCCTAGCGGTCCCGCAGCACCCAGGATGCGCCGGGCATCGCAGCTCCTGCCTCCACCTCGCCGGGTGCCTCCCCGGACGGCGGCAGCCAGGCCCGGATGAGCGATACCGGGCCGTAGACGGGAAAACGTTGGCGCACCAGCGTCGCGAAGCGCCATCCCGTGTCCGTCAGCAGGGCCGGTAGCCAGCGTCCGGCGTCTTGCTCCGGATAGGGAAAGAGCAGACGCCCTCCTCTGCGCAGGCGTTCGCCCAGGCCCCGGAGCAGGACCTCCATGGTGGCCGAAGAACCCCGGAAGACGCGGCGGTCCACCTCGTCTTCGGGCATGCCCTCCAGGAAGGGCGGGGTCCAGAGGATTGCGTCGAAGTCTCCTCCGGGAAGGCTGCTCAAGCCTTCGCCGACCGCCACATCGGGCTCGCCAAACCCAGCCACGATGAAGCTCCGGCGGACGCACAGCAGCGCCATCTCGTCCCAGTCCACCGCCGAGACCTCGGCGCCCCGTCGGACCGCGTGCAGGGCCACCAAGCCCGCGCCGCAGTCCAAGCACACCACTCTCTCGCCCTCGCGCACGTCCATGTGGGTGCCCAGGAACGACTGCGGCGAGTAGCCCATCCAGGGCACAGGTGCCGGGAAGAGCCCCTCTAGGAGTAAGTCGAAGCCATCGACCACGGCGGTCTCGTGGCTGCGGGCCAGCCGCTGCCACTTGCGGCGGATTAGCCCCCGCCGTCCCCAGTCTAAGAGTCCAGTCATCAGCTGCCGGGGGCCCCCATTGCCACCAGCTGCTCGCGAATGGGCCCGGGTGCGCGGCACGGTTTTCCGGTGCTGTCCACAAAGGCGAGCTGCAGCACTGCGTCCACCAGGGGCCGCCCCTCCCGGACGATGCGGTAGTGGAGGTCGACCCGCGCCGCTCCCATCTTCCCGCAGCCTTGCTCGACGACAAGCTCGTCCAGGAAGTGGGCGCTGGCCTTGAACTTCACCTGGGCCGAGACCACGACGAGCCCGTACTGGCCTTCGACCAGTCCGCCCGGTCGCATCCCCAGTTCGCCCATCAGCGCCACCCGCGCCCGCTCCATGAAGACAAAGTAGCGCGGGTGGTGGACAATTCCGTACTGATCGACCTCGTCGAACTGTACCTGCACCGGATACCGGTGGATCCAGCCCTCTTGATGCTTGTTTGTCGCTGTCATGCCGGTATCGATAGTTGGCTCAGTGGGGCGATGGTGGTCTAGAAGACGAAGGCAAAGCGGCCTTGCAGAGTAAAGATGTTGTTTAGACGCTCTTGGATCGCACTGTATTGGGCTGCGTTGTAGCGAAGCGGTGCCAAGCTCGTCGCCGGATCGGCGTACTGGCTTGTGCGGCCCATCCTAGGGCCTGCGTGCATGTAGCCCATCTCCATCCCGACCAGGATGTGGCCGTCCATCCAGCTGCTGTGCACTCCGAAGTCGATCTCGGCTCCGAGTAACTGGTCTTCTGTGATGTCCCCGGCGGTCTCAGTAGTGCCGTCTTCCCGAGTCAGGAAGGGCATGATGGCTCCGTCGATGGCGTCGGCCCAGGCCAAGAGGAAGCCGAGGCGGAACTCCCAGATGTCGCCCGGCCGGAACTTGAAGCGGGGGTTCAGGTAGGTGGAGTTGTAGACGCCGCCTTTGGACCACAGTCCGGCGTAGCGCTCGTCCCCCACGAACTTCTCGACCGTTCGTTGGGCGAGTGCCTGCTTGTAGAGAATGAGGCCAACGTTGTAGTCCTGATGGAGGGCGCGACCGGTGAAGTTGTCGTCGAGGATGACGTCGTCGCCCGAGGCGTGTCCCACCTCGACCAGTCCGGTGAAGCCGGGGTTCTCGAAGCCCACGCGCGCGGCCATGCCGAAGATGTTGGCCTCGGTAGTCTTGTCCCAGGATGGGGCAATCGCGTCGGTCTGGCCAAAGATCCCGTAGAGCTCCCCCTCGGTGAAGAAGCCCCGGATCGCCAGGCGCCAGTAGAAGTCGGGGATCCACACGTTTGAGTTGGTGGAGTCCTGCCAGCGGTTGACGACGTAGGCGCCCAAGGTCAGGTCCATGAGGTCGTCGCCCACCTGCCAGTCTTCGCGCTTGAACATCAAGACGTAGATCATCTCGAGCACATCGTCT
>CAZQTQ010000337.1:375-5395 GCA_964596025.1 uncultured Rickettsiales bacterium | reverse complement strand
GGGCGAAGGCACCCACCGCGTTCTCGATGAATCCATCGACCAGCTCGAGGTCGACCCCTTCGGTCAGCGCCCTCACTTCGACGTCGCTGGCACCAAGCTCGGCGGCCGTACGCGCCAATTCGAGTCGCTGCTCAGGACTCAGGCGGTACAGGCCGGGGATCCGGCTGCTGAAGGGCTGCGCACTCACCTCTTCTCCCCCTCGGGCGCGGTGGGCCACTCCACGGGTTCCAAAGCCCGGAGGACCTCGAGAGAAGCGGCCCCGCTGCACACCATGGCGATCCGGAGTTCCTCCACGATGCGCCGACCCAGGGCCATGGCGTCCTCCTCCGAAGCGTCCGCGGCCCGGAAGAACGGCAGAGCAAGACCGGCGAGGTTGGCCCCCAGGGCGATGGCGAGCGCTGCATCGACACCGCTGCGCACCCCGCCGGTGGCCACGATGGGGAAGTGCGCTCCCAGAGCCTCTCGGCATCGCCGCACCGACTCCGCCGTCGGCCAGCCCCAGTTGCGAAAGGTCTGCCCGATGGCCTGGCGCTGTCCATCGGCTGACCGAAAGCCCTCGATAAACCCCCAGGCCGTACCGCCAGTGCCGCCCACATCGATGCCCTGCGCCCCAAGATCCCGGGCCAACTGGGCAGTATCGGGCGACATTCCCGCCCCCGTCTCCTTGAGAAGAACCGGCACGTGCATGGCCGGAATCACCTCCGCCAACCGCGTGCGAACGCCCCGCCAATCGCGATCACCTTCGGGCTGCACCATTTCTTGGAGCGGGTTGAGGTGAATTGCCAGAGCATCGGCCTCGACCGCGTCGACCAGACGCTTGCAGTCGTCCACGCTGACGCCTCGCAGGAGTTGAACCGCCCCTACGTTGCCCAAGAGAAGGATGTCGGGGGCAAGGTCTCGCACCCGATAGGTCGGCGAGAGCGACGGCGTCTCCAGCATGGCCCGTTGGGAGCCAAGGCCGAGCGCGAGTCCCAGCTCCTGGGCGACCGAAGCAAGCCGTCGGTTGATCTCGCCGGACCACTCCGAGCCACCCGTCATGCCGGCAATCACCAGCGGCGCCGCAAGCTCCTTGCCCAAGAAAGAGGTGCTTAGATCCAAGTCCTCGGGAGAGAGCTCCGGCATCGAGTCATGAGGAAGCCGCCACCGGTCCCAGCCCGCACTGCAGGCGTCGCTCTCGACGTCCTCTGAGGCCGCAATCCGAAGGTGACTCGTCTTGCGCAGCGAGCTGAGGTGCCCCACCAGGGCCTCCTTGTCCTCTCCGTCCAGGCTGAGGATGCACAGCGCAAAGCGCTGCAGGGGCGCCAGCGCGCCCTCGACTGCCCCTTCTACCCGGGCCGAGCCTGCAACGGAGAGCCGATCGGTGCAGAGGAGACGAAACGGCAGGGTCTCCCCAACCTGGAGCCGAAGCGCAGGGGGAAGATCGACCTGGAACCCTTGGACCCCCAAGTGCTGACAAAACCCCATGCCGCCCGCGATCTCCACCGGTCGGTAGCCTTCGAGACGCACGAGCTTGCTCATCGGGCCGCCTCCCCAGGTTCTTGGGCCCCAGACCGCCTCCAACGCAGCAGCAGCGGCAGGGCGAGCACCACTGCCACGGTAGCTGCCCACACCGCATAGTCGCGCGCTGGTGTGTAGGGATTTGCCATCCAGCTGAGCGGCGGCGACAAGGCAAAGAGCAACACCCCGCACCAGGCAAGTCGGTCTCCCCGTCTCTGCGGGCTCAGCGTCTCTCGACCCAGGAGCAAGAGGACGAGGCTCGCCAAGATGCAGATCTGCGCGAACCAGTCGCCCCAGCGCTCGTAGGGCGAGGGGACAGACACCCGAGGGACCTCGCCCACCAGAGTCTTCCGTTCGAAGACGCCGGTCTTGTCAGTGATGACGCCGCGCGCATCGACCAAAGCCGAAACGCCAGTCGTCGCCCCCCGCAAGAGCGGTACCCCGTAGAGCGCTGACTGGATCGCCGAGAGCATCAGGTGCTGGTGCGGGCATGCGGTGTCACCAAACCAAGCGTCGTAGGTGATGTTCACCAGGAGGTCCGCCCCCAGGTCGAGTCCCCCCCGGACGTAGCGATGGCGGATCGCCTCGTAGCAGATCAGGAAGACGAAATCGCCGCTCTCGGTGTCGTGGGGGATGAGCCCGTCACCCGGCGTGAAGTTGCCCACCCCCTGGATCTTCCGCAGCACGGGAAAGGTGTCCTCCAGCGGCATGAACTCGCCAAAGGGAAGGAGAATGTTCTTGTCGTACTTCGGGTGGATCTTGCCGGTGGCGTCGATGCGAAAGGCGGAGTTGAAGCTCTCCCTCCGACCGTCCGATCCCCGGCGCGACGAGGTCCCTCCCGTCCACAACTCCACGCCCGTCTCCCTCACGAACTGCCGGGCTCTCCGGTTGTACTTGCGGAAAGGCGTACCCCGCATCGCCCCCTCGGGCCAGACAAAGACGTCGATGTCCGGGTGAGCGTCGGCCGCCTCCTGGCTCAGATCCACCAGGTCGTTGACGATTGCCCAGCGGCTCTTCTGCTGCATTCGGCGCAGCTCCATCACCTTTCGGTTGGTCTGTACCAGCGCGAACTTGGCCGTCTCGGCCTCGGCTTCGGCCGCCGCCACATCGGCCAGGCGCAGGTGGGAGTAGCCAAGAGCGATTCCGGTGCACAGCAGCAGGACACCGGCGTTGCCCAGGAAGACAGGGTCCCTTCGCAGGTCGATCCCCTCGCGGGCCCGCTCGATCCCCTGCACCACCACCCCGTTGAAGAGCAAGGCCCAAAAGGTGACTGCGGGCACCCCTGCCAGGGCCACAACGAGAAAGAAGCGCGGCCACTGGTACCAGACAACACCTTGGTAATAGGGGAAGAGCTGCGGGTTCAGGTACTCACAGGCCACGAACCAGGCCGCAATCGCCACCGGCCACCAGCGACCCGCTCGCTGCCGAACTGCGGCAAAGCCCCATCCAAAGACCGCGGCATAGAAGCCGTAGGCAAGGCCGAAGAGCAGGAGAACGACGAGGGCCAGAGGGAGGGGCAGGTTCGAGAAGTTCTGAACCGTGTGGATGACCCAATAGAAGATGGTGCAGTTGGCGGTGACGCCCATCCACCAGCCCGCCGCCAGCGCCTTGCCTCCCCGAAGTTGGCCGAGTACCAAGAGGGCCGGGACAAAGAGGACGGGGTGAAGCCAAAGCCAGCTGTGGGGGGCCGAGATCAGGAGCTGGCCCGCGCCCGAAAACGCCAACGCAGCAGCCGCCAGACCCCACCGGCCCCTCGCGCCCGCCTCGCGAGCCGGGGGATCGGGTTGACCTTGGGCCTCAGCAGAGGGCGAAGGCGGAAGGGCGGAGTCCGGCATGGCGACCGGGTGTTATCACGGCAGCTAGAGGTCCGCCATCCCCTCCTTTCCCCTGCTACCCTCCGGCCGATGTCCCCCGATCTCCCCGAAAGGCCACCTCTATGGCCGGGCTACGAAGTCGACACCGACCGGATCCGCCTCTTTGTGCGGAGGAGTGGACCAACCGATGCACCCAAGGTGGTCCTCCTGCACGGGTGGGCTGTCCACGGCGGCATGTTCCAGTGGATGCGTGACGGCCTGGAGGACCGCTTCGACCTCATCGTCCCCGACCTGCGCGGCCACGGGCTCAGCGACGCCCCACGCCGCGGCTACACGCCCACGTCTCTGGCTGAGGACCTGCGCGCCCTCCTCGACGCCCTCGACGTCCCCCGCGCCCACATCCTCGGCTACAGTCTCGGCGGCTTGGTGGCCTTGGCCCTGGCCCTGAATCACCCCGAACGCGTGGCGCGACTTGGACTCATGTGCACCACAGCACGGCAGGGAAGCCGCCGGCATCGGGCCGGGCTCTTCGCATTGGAGCGGATCTTCCGCCTCGCCCCACCGCAAGCGATGGGGGCGGTAAGCCGACACCTCCTGTCGGGCCCGGGACTCCCTTCCGAGATGGGCCGGGTGCTTCACTGGCTCATGCGCCACAACAGCCGCGCCGGCCTCAGCGGCGGCGCCCGCATGCTTCGCGCCGCCCAACTCGAAGCGGGACTCGCGACCATCGAGCATCCCACCCTCGTGGTCACCGCCGGCCGCGACGTTGCCATCCGAGCGGAAGACGGCCAGCACCTCGTCGACACCATTCCTGGGGCCCAGCACCGGCACTTCGAGGACGCGGGGCACGGGCTCGCAGCCAGCCATCCCAAAGCGCTCAACCGCTGCATTCGGGACTTCCTGGACGCCGGAAGCGATCGGGCCGCATGACAACGGTCGCCGCCCGCCGGCTGAGTTGCCCCCTCTGCACCACCTCCTTTGACGGGTGGATCGTCCTGGCCGGCCGCGCCCAAGGCCCCAAGACGACCGACCTGCGGCAATACAGCGAGGGAGAAGACCCTCTTCCGCGCCAGATCAACGGCTGCCCGAGCTGCGCGCTGACCGGCGAAGCGGTGACCTTCGAAGACTTCCCGCCCAGCTCCAAGCAGGAGGTTCGTGCGGCAGACTGTGGCACCTACGCCTCGGTAGACGAATGGGACGATGCCAAGAACCCACTCCTCGTGGATCGCCCCGCTCCGAAGACCTCGACCCTCGGCGAGCAGCTGCTGCTGCTGCGGGACCAGGCCCAGGCGGCCCACGAAGACGCCGCGCTGCGTTACGAACACCACGCCCACATCACGCGGTGGACGGGCGGCGGGCCCCTGAGGGAGGGCGACGCCTGGCTGCGCGCCGCCTGGATGCACGAAGACCGAGGAGGAACCGAGGAGGGGCTCCGCTGCCGACGGCAGGCATTGGCCACCTACCTCCGAGGAATCGAAGAGCGCACCTGGTTTGGGCGACGGGAGGATCTTGTCGTCGTGGCCTACCTCATCGGCGAACTCAGTAGACGCCTGGGCCAACACGAAGAGGCCAAACGCTGGTTTGAGCAGTGCGTCGCCTGGTCCTCGGGCCTTCCCCACATGGAGAGCCTCGTGGAGCTGGCAGAGCGCCAAGGGCGCGACCCTCGCGATCTCATCTGAGCACGTGGCGCTCCCCTCCGACCAGGCCCT
>CAZQTQ010000337.1:0-365 GCA_964596025.1 uncultured Rickettsiales bacterium | reverse complement strand
GGCGACCCTGGAACTGAGCCCGGCGTGGCCCCACCCCCAACCGACCTGAGTTTTGCCCGCTGGCTGGCCCCACTCACCGAGCGCGTGCTCGAGGGAGGGGCGATCACCCCCGAGGAGGCCCGAAGGCTGCTTGACGCCACCGGCCCGGACACCTTCGACCTCTTTGCCGGCGCCAACCGCATTCGACACGCCTTCCAGGGGGCCGACGTCCACCTCTGCTCCATCGTGAACGCCAAGAGCGGGCGTTGTTCTGAAGACTGCGGCTTCTGCAGCCAATCGGCTCGCTTTGCCAGCCCAGTAGACGAATACGGGCTCATCGCATCCGAGGAGGCAGTGCAACACGCCCAGGACGCCAAGCGACGGGG
>CAZQTQ010000336.1:0-5395 GCA_964596025.1 uncultured Rickettsiales bacterium | reverse complement strand
GGTCGCACCCCACACTCCAAGGAAGACGAGCGCAGGGATCGTGGCCAGATCCCAAGCAATATCCTTGTTCGCGACCAGTTCTGCCGAGCTGTAGTTGGTGGCAAACCACACCGGCATGGCGATGTAGACGGCCATGCCGACAAGGATTGCCGACATCGTCCCTCGAGGCAGTGCTGTGCGCGGATCCTTGAGATCACCAGACATCCCCACACCAGCCATAATCCCGGTGACTGCGGGGAAGAACACCGCAAAGACCATCGAAAAGGACTCGGTCCCAGCCCCCGTCCACTCGAGTTCCGCTGGAGCCTCGGGATTACTGCCCATGAAGATGGACACGAGGCTGAGCCCAATGGCGACCATCACGACATACTGCGTCTTGATGGCCAGAGCAGCGCTGCGCGCAGAGATCGCGACGAGGCCGAGCAGGATTACGGACCCCAAGATCTTCTCGTTCATCCAGGGGAGCAGGGTAGCCACGGACTCGGTGAATCCCACCACGTAGAACGTGACGCTCAGGGCCTGCGCCAAGAACAGGGGGATGCCGATGGCGGCCCCCGTCGAGACGCCGAGGGACCGGCTGATGATGTTGTAGGCACCCCCGAGACCAACCGCACGGTCAGTGGCGATGCTCGACACCGAGAGCCCCACACTCAGGGTGATTACGTGCGAGAGGAGAACAATGCCGAGCGCACCAAGCAGCCCCACTTGGCCGGTCACCCAGCCCAGACGGAGGTACATGATGACGCCCAGAATCGTTAGGATGCTGGGTGTAAACACGCCGGAGAAGGCGCCGAACCGGCGGGTCGATGGCTCCAACTGGGGGTTCGCCGTCGTCAGTTCGGCCCCAAGCGCTGGGGCCGTGTTGGGGGCCTCATCCCTCATAGCGGCGCAACGTTAGCAGGAACCGTGGGGTGCGACCTGCTGGCCCATAGCACCCCGTCTGGATCCCTCCAGCACTTCCATGACCACCACTCCCCCCCCACCCGAGCCTCCGAACCCGTCCGTCAAGGAGTCCGACATGGAGTTGGCGGTCCGTGCCGCCGAGGCCGCGGCCGCCATCCACCGGGCCTATGCGGACCAGGAGTTGCAAATTGAAACCAAGTCCGCGGCCATTGACCTGGTCACCCAGGCCGACACAGAAGCCGAGGACGTGATCCGCGCCATCTTGCTGGCCGACCGCCCCGACGACGCCATCTTGGGAGAGGAAAGAGGAGGACCGAAAGGGCACTCCAGTCGGCGTTGGCTCGTCGATCCCTTGGACGGCACCCTCAACTACGCCCACCGCTTCCCTTGGTATTGCGTGAGCATTGCGCTCGAGATTGAAGGCCGCCTTGAGCTCGGGGTCGTCCTCGACCCCTGTCGGGACGCGCTCTACACCGCCCAGCGGGGCCAAGGGGCCTACAGAAACGGCCAAGCCCTGCGGGTCACCGACCGAACCGAGCTGGGCGAGTCGATGCTTGCAACGGGCTTCGCCTACCGGGCGGGAAAAATGGCGGAGAACGTCGCCATCTTCGCCGCAATGATGCCCAAGGTCCGGGCCATTCGCCGTCCAGGAGCTGCCGCCCTCGACCTCGCCCACCTCGCAGCTGGCAGCCTGGACGGCTTCTGGGAGCTGTACCTAAATCCCTGGGACACCGCCGCCGGCATCGTTTTAATCGAAGAAGCCGGGGGGCGGGTCAGCGGCCCCGAAGGCGAGCCGTACCGGCTCGAGGGCGACTTCATCGTCGCCTCGAATGGCCGAATCCACGAGGCTCTCCTCACCGCGCTTTCGGAGACCGGCAAGTCCCAGTAGACTTCCCGCCGACAATGCGACCTACGTACCCCCTCTTGATCCTCTGCGCGGGACTGCTCGGAGCCGCCCCCCCAGCGAACTCTGGAAGCGAACCAGCAACCACTGCCCCCTCTCCCCTGCCCTCCTTGGAAGCAGCAGAAGAACGCGGCACCCGTGCCATCGAGCCCCGCATCCCGGGCGAACCTTCAACCGTTCTGCTGAGTGGAGCCACGGTGATGACGGCCGCCGGGACCATCCACAGCCCCGGGTATCTTCTCCTACGGGAAGGGAAGATCGCCGCAATCGGAGCCGGCGAAGCCCCGGCGGACGCAGCGGCTGAAGCTCACCGAATCGACGCAACGGGCCACTGGATCACCCCCGGCTTGATCGACACCCATTCCCATCTCGGCGTCTACCCCTCGCCCGGAGCCCGGGCGCACTCCGACGGAAACGAAGCTACCTCGCCCACCACCCCGGGCGTCTGGGCAGAGCACTCCTTTTGGCCTCAGGACCCCGGCCTATTCCGCGCCCTTGCCGGGGGCATCACTGCACTCCAGATCCTTCCTGGATCGGCCAATCTCATTGGTGGACGAGGCGTCGTGCTCTCGGTGGTTCCCGCGCGCGGTTCGCGCGCCATGCGCTTCGTAGGAGCGCCCGAGACGGTCAAGATGGCCTGCGGCGAGAACCCGAAGCGGGTTTACGGAGAGCGCGGTGGGCCCTCTACGCGCATGGGGAACCTCCGCGGCGTTCGTTCCGCGTTCCTGAAAGCTGAAGCACACCTGCGGAGCCTCGAAGAGCATGCTGAAGAGGCAAAGAAGGGGCGCAAGAAGGCCAAGCCCACCAAGAAAGGCGAGGCCGACGAGGGCCCCGACGACGCGCCTCGCGACCTTGACATGGAGACCCTGGTCGGGGTCCTCCGGGGCGAGATCCTCCCCCAGGTGCACTGCTACCGCGCGGACGACATGCTGAGCATGCTCCAGGTCGCGGACGAGTTCGGCTTCTCCATTCGCTCGTTCCACCACGCCTTGGAGGCCTACAAGATCCGAGACATCCTGGCTGAGCGGGAGGTCGCTTCCTCTACCTGGGCCGACTGGTGGGGCTTCAAGCTAGAAGCCTACGACGGGATCCAAGAGAACGCGGCCCTACTGGCGGACGCTGGCGCAATCGCCATCATCCACTCCGACTCGGCCATTGGCATCCAACGCTTGAACCAGGAGGCAGGCAAGGCCTACCACTTTGGCCTTCAGGCCGGGATCGAGCTGGCGGAGGACGAGGCACTCCGCTGGGTGACTCGAAACCCTGCATGGGCGCTGGGAATCGACGACGAGACGGGCAGCCTAGAAGTCGGTAAGCGAGCGGATGTCGTCGTATGGGATCAGCATCCCTTCAGCGTCTACAGCCAGACCCGCTACGTCTTCGTCGGAGGTGAACTCCGCTTCGATCGGGAGCGAAGTCAAAACAACGCCGACTTCCTCGTCGGAGAGGACCTGAAACCATGAGTGCGGGCCGTCCCAACAGACCCCTGCTCCCCGCGCCTTGCTGGGCTGCGGCCCTGGCCTGTCTCCCTCTCCTGGCCGCACCCCCTGCCCTTGCGGAGGAGTCCTGCACCGTTCTTTACGGGGCCACCGTCCACCTCCCCGACGGCCCCGTCGAGGGGGCCAGCGTGGTCCTTGACGGAGGACGCATTGCTGCCGCAGGGACCCAGATCGACGGGCTCGAACTAGGCGAAGAGACGGCCCAGTTTCGAGGCCAGGCCTGTGCCTTACTGGACCACAGGGGTCGCCAGATCACAGCGGGCCTCGTGGAAGCCCGAACCGCGCTCGGCCTGGTCGAGGTGGGGATGGAGGATCGCACCCGCGACACGACCTGGGCGCGAAACCATCCCGTCCACGCTGCGATGCAGGTGGCTGACGCCTACAACCCACAGTCGAGCCTGATCGCTATTGCGCGCGCGGCGGGCATCACCACTGCGGTCCTCGCCCCAAGCGGCGGCAGCGTGGCCGGCCAGGGGGCGGCCGTCGACCTGGCGGGGATGCGCCAGTCCGAGGCCTTGGTCAAGAGCCCAGTGGCTCTCTACGCGACCATTCGGGTCGAAGGTTCACGGTCCGCAGCTCTGGCCTCCCTCAGGAGCCTCTTCGCCGACGCCCGGCTCTACGCTCGAGCTGGCTCAGCCTTCGACCGCAACCAGACACGGGCCCTGGGTGCCAGTGCCGCCGACCTGGAGGCCCTCCAGCCGGTGCTGAACCGCCAAGTCCCGCTCGTCATCGGCGCCGATCGCGCGGCCGACATCGAGGCCCTGCTACGTTTCGCCGCCGACCAAGGCATCCAACTCGTCATCGGGGGCGGGGCCGAGGCTTGGATGCTGCGAGACCTTCTCGCAGCGGCACAGGTCCCAGTCATCGTCGACCCCTTGGTCTACGGTCCGGGGAGCTTCGACCAGCTCCACGGTCGCGCTGAGAACCCCGCCCTCCTCCACGAAGCCGGGGTGCCTCTCATCATCAGCAGCGGTTCGTCACACTTCGCGCGCATCCTCCGCTTCCTCGCCGGCAACGCCGTCCGCGGGGGGCTGGCCCACGAAGCGGCCCTCAAGGCAATCACTGAGACTCCGGCTAAGGTCTTCGGCTTGAACGACCGGGGCGTAATCCGAGGCGGGGCAGCGGCCAACTTGGTGGTGTGGTCTGGCGACCCCCTAGAGATCAGCACCGCAGTGACCGCGGTCTACATCGGCGGGGTGGCTCGATCGCTCGAGAACCGGCAGACCCGCCTCCGCGACAAGTACCGGACCCTACCCGCCACGCCGAGCGCCCCTTTGCCCCTGCCGTAGACGGACAAACGTCCGGATCAAACCGCGCGAAGGCCCGCCCTCAGTAGGCAGACACGATTTCATGCCCCTCGACCCCGACCCCGACCCCGCCGAGGGCTCCAAGAAAAGACCGAGCGGTGCACTTTCCTGCCCGTCTCACACCAGGCCTTTGTTTCCAGCAGCCCATGTGGAATCCTGAGCCAATGCGGCCTTCTTACCCAGTCCTAGCCCTCGTAGCCCTCGCAACCCTCAGCCTCGTCGCCTGCTGGGAGCAGTTCACTCCAACGTCCCCGGCCGGGGACGACGACACCTCCGCCGTCGGCGACGACGACACCTCGGTCGGCGACGACGACACCTCGGTCGGCGACGACGACACCTCCGCCGGCGACGACGACAGCGCAAGCAACGACTGCGTCGACGACCACTTCGAAGAGAACGACACCCTGGAAACAGCCGCCATCCTCCCCACGGGAACGACCTCGGGCCTCGTCGCATGCCTGGATGACCTCGACCACTACCGGATCGACGCCACGCCAGGGGAATCCCTGACCATCGAAGCCCTCTTCTCTCACGCCAATGGCGATGTTGACATCACCCTCTACGATCCCGACGACAACGAGGTCGGAGCGTCCTGGAGCGAGGACGACAACGAAAGCCTGGGACCACTCAATGCGAGCCAGGACTACTACGTTCTGGAGGTCAGTCTCTACAATGATGCCGCTGTTGTAAGCAACTCCTACAGCCTCGTGATCACCACTGGCAATCCGATTGGAGACGACGACGACACCGCCGGCGACGACGACGACACCGCCGGCGACGAC
>CAZQTQ010000335.1:0-5400 GCA_964596025.1 uncultured Rickettsiales bacterium | reverse complement strand
ATTTCTTTGGCAGACATCTTCTTCTAGTTCTCCACGATGCCGAGGATGTCATCCTCGCGAATGATGAGGTGCTCGACACCGTCGATCTTGATCTCGGTGCCGGAGTACTTGCCGAAAAGGACGCGATCGTCCTTCTTGACGGTCAGGGCCAGGGTCTCTCCACTGTCCAGGGTCTTCCCGGCGCCCACCGCCAAAACGATGCCTTCAGCGGGCTTCTCCTTGGCAGAGTCGGGGATGTACAGACCGCCGGCGGTCTTCGTTTCGCTCTCTACGCGCTTGACCAGAATGCGGTCCTGCAGCGGCTTGACGTTCATGGATTCTCCTCCGGACGGAAGCTCTCTGCCCCCGTCGTGCGACATACAAAAGGGTTGGTTTCATCCCGGGGCAGCCAAGAAGGGCCGCAGGGCGGGACGTCCCGTGGTCTAGCCACCCGTAAGAAGGTGTCAAGAAAAAACTTGGGGGAGGAGGGCCGAGAACGCCCTTAAGCGGCGCGGAGGATCGCGTGCTCGCGCTTGCCCTCAAGGGGGAGACGGTAGAACTGTCGGAGTTCGGCAAGCAATCGATCGACACCCTCGTCGAGGAGGCCCAACAAGAACTCGGCGTAGCGGGAGCCAAGCCGGTGGGCTTCCAGATACCTCGCCCGCTCCGGCAGGCTCAGTGAAGGCAAGAAGCGCGGCCCGACAAAGAGCCGCGACAAGAGGGCCTTGGCGCCGGCTCCGCCTGTCGTCCCGCGGTCCAAGAGTAGGCAGGTCGTCGCCTTGTCGACCTCGGCCTGGATCTCCAGGTCGAGACGCCGGGCCGAGCGGCCCTGGGAAGCGAGCCACATGAGCATCAAGAAATGGGACACAGCCTCGGTGGCATGGCAGTGATCCTGAAGATTGGCTTCGGCGGCCAAGCGCTCCCCCACCCCATCAGCGAGGTACAGAGCAACTTCGACCCCGTCCTGGCCGTCCAGCACCAAGAGGTGTTCCGGACCACCCTGAAGTTCGGCAGCCACAACCCCTGCGTCGACCAGGCGCTGCAGCACCTGGTCGCCGATCAAGAAGTCCCGCGCCCGATGGGGGGTGTCGATGGCGTAGATGGCCTCCAGGTGCCGCTGGATCCCCTCAACAGTAGCGGCGTGGGCTGGCCCGCTCAATGGAGCCCGCCGTCGGGATCCGGCTCCACCACACAGCCTTGGGCTTCGAGCCGCCGCCCGGCCTCTTCGTTGCCATGAACGAGCCACTGTTCGAGCAAGTCGGCAACCGTCCAGTCGGCGGATGCGGTTCCGGAGACCCCGCTGAGGATGTCGACGCACGCTGGGAACTTCTCCGCCAACTCGAGAAACATCGGATCGCGACGGGTGTTTCCACGAGCTCCGGCGATGATGCTCAAGTCCTGGTAGGCGGCCCGCCCGAGGCCCTGGTAGTAGTCGAGATCGACCGTCGAGCGACGCAGGGACTCAGAAAAGAAGCCCAAGACATAGAGCAGCGAATCTCCCAGGTGCTTCAGCGAGCGGAGGCGGTCGCCTTTGGATGAGCCAATGCTCTCCATCAGCCGAATGGCAATAGGACGGTCGTCGACACGCTGGCCGTCGATTGCAAAGAGGCTGCGGCTACGGCGGAAGGTCACGAGCAAATTGACGAGGTAGAACTCGGTACTCTCTTGGACCTCAGCGCCCTGGGCCACGCGGATCTCCCGCACCCGATCGTAGAAGAAAGCGAAGAGGTTCTCGGCCGCTAATACTTCCATTGGCCTCCTGGGTCGGGGTCTCCTACCGACAGAATAGCGTCTCCAACACGCATTTTCACGTGGAACCCCTCCCCGGGGGGGGCGCGGCCCCAGTTCTACCTTCATCGGCAGGAGAGACCGCCACTTGACCCAATCGGGGCCTCCTCCCCCTCAGAGCCTCGACAAATAGGCCCGCAGCGGCCCCAATCCACATCTTGACAGCGCAAAAAACCGGGCCTAGAGTGCGCCGTCCATCTACTCGCCAAACGGAGACTCCATGGCCCGCGTTACTGTTGAAGACTGCCTCGAGCAGGTCGAGAACCGCTTCGCTCTCGTCCTTCTGGCTGCCCAACGAACCCGCCAGTTGCTCAAGGGTGGCGACTCCCTCATCGACAACGAAGGCGACAACAAGGAGGCCGTTACGGCCCTGCGCGAGATTGCCGCCGGTGCGGTCACCTTGGACGACCTCGCCCGCATCCGCGCCGAGAATGACCGCAAGGACGCCGCCGAGGAGGCCGCGCTGGCTGAGAACGCCGCAGTGGCTCGCGCTGACGCCCTGGCCCGGGTGCAAGCCGCCACCGGCGCCGGCTCCCCCATCGATCGCAGCGGCCCCCCGACGGCCGCCGCTCCGGCCCTGCCCACCGTCTAGTCCGCCCCCCTGCCCAGGCAACCGCCACGTTCCGCGAGGTATCTCATGGCCAAGGCTCCTTTCACCGTAAACAAGCTCGAAACCAACCTCTTTGACAGCCGGCTGGTCAGCCGCAACATCGCCAAAGGCGTCCTCAGCCCGGCGGCCTACAAGAAGCACGACGAGGGCCTCTCGGACCTCAGCAGCGAAGCCGAGACCATCGAGGTGGTTCTCGGTGAGGGCCCCGACCTGGACTGCCCACCCGAGAGCACCGAAGAGGCCTAAGCTCCATCAGCCGAACCGCCTAGACAAAAGGCAGCACGATGGACGGCTCGACCCCACTCGCCCTCGACGGCCGCACCCTGCGGCTCGAAGACATAGAGGATGTCGCCCTCAGGCGTCGCCCGGTAGAGATCTGCGCCGCTGCTGACGGGGCAATGAGGGAAGCCCGACGCTGCGTCGAAGGCATCCTCCGCGCCGGTAAGACGGTCTACGGAGTCAACACGGGCTTCGGACACCTAGCCCAAGTCCGAATCGCCGACGACCAACTTACAGTCCTGCAGGAGAACCTCATCCGCAGCCACGCCGTTGGCGTAGGCGATGCCTTCGACCTCCCGACGACCCGCGCCATCATGCTGCTGCGGGCCAGCGTCCTGTGCTCGGGGCACTCGGGAATGCAGCCGCAGCTCGTCCAGCGGATGACTGAGCTCCTCAACTCCGGCATCCACCCCTGGATTCCCCAACAAGGCAGCGTCGGGGCCTCCGGCGACCTGGCCCCTCTTGCCCATATTGCCCTCATCCTCTTGGGTGAGGGGTGGGTCCACGGAGAGGACGGCAGCCCGGTTCCAGCCGGCCCCGTCCTCGAGGACGCCGGCCTAGTGCCCCTTACACTGGGAGCAAAGGACGGCCTCGCGCTCATCAACGGCACCCAAGCCATGACGGGCTTGGGGGCTCTTGTCGTCTTACGGGCCGAACGTCTCGCGACTCAGGCCGACATCATCGGGGCGCTCACCGTGGAGGCAAAGCGAGCCTCCCACCGCCCCTTCGACCCTCGTCTCCACGCCCTGCGCCCCCACCCAGGACAGATCGCCGCCGCCAACAACCTCGCACGCCTCCTCGACGGAGGAGAGATCGCCACATCTCACGCCCACTGCGACCGAGTCCAAGATGCCTACTCCCTTCGCTGCATGCCGCAGGTTCACGGAGCAAGCCGCCAGGTCTTCGCGCACGTCCGGTCCGTCCTCGAGATCGAGGCAAACGCAGTCACCGACAACCCCACCCTCTTTCCCGATTCCGGCGAGGCCGTCTCCGGAGGCAACTTCCACGGCCAACCGGTGGCGATGGCGCTCGACTACCTCGCCATGGGACTGTCCGAACTCGGAGCCATCTCGGAACGTCGCATCGAGCAACTCGTCAACCCCCGCCTCAGCCAGCTCCCTGCCTTCTTGTCCCCCGATCCGGGGCTGAACAGCGGCTACATGATGGCGCAGGTCACGGCGGCCGCCCTCGCTTCCGAGAACAAGGGGCTGTGTCACCCGGCATCGATCGATTCGATCCCCACCAGCGCGAACCAGGAAGACCACGTCTCTATGGGCCCGATCGCAGGCCGCAAGGCCCTCCGCGTCCTCGAGAACGTCGAGCAGATCTTGGGGATCGAGTGGCTGGTCGCCGCCCAAGCCCTCGAACTCCAAGGGCTGCTGAAGCCCTCCCCTGCCCTCCAAGCCGCCCACGCAGCGCTGCGGGCCGAGGTCCCTCACCTGGACGGCGACCGCATCCTGCACCCCGACCTGGAAGCCAGCGCGGCGCTGATCAAGTCCGGAGCCGTCCAGACCGCCGCCTCTGACCACATTGGGGATCTGAACTAAGCCCCAGAACCGTCCCCTGCCAAGGGGCTCCGCGAGGATCCATGAGCCACGCCCCCACTGTCCGAGCCCCCCGCGGCACCGAGCTCAGTTGCAAGGGCTGGGTCCAAGAAGCTGCGATGCGGATGATCATGAACAACCTTGATCCGGAGGTCGCCGAGCGGCCGGCCGATCTGGTGGTGTACGGCGGAACCGGCAAAGCAGCGCGCAGCTGGGACGCCTTCCACCGGATCGTGGCCAGCCTCAAAGATCTCCGGGACGATCAGACCCTTCTCGTGCAGTCGGGAAAGCCCGTGGCCGTCTTCGACAGCCACCCCAACGCACCACGCGTCCTTATCGCTAACAGCAATCTGGTAGGCAAGTGGGCTCACTGGGACCACTTCCGAGAGCTCGAGCGGAAGGGACTCATGATGTACGGCCAGATGACAGCCGGCTCCTGGATCTACATCGGAACCCAGGGGATTCTCCAGGGCACTTACGAGACCTTCGTCGCCGCAGCTAAGACCCACTTTGGTTCCGACCTCACGGGACGGCTGGTGCTGACAGGCGGGCTGGGCGGCATGGGCGGCGCGCAGCCTCTGGCCGCCACCATGGCCGGCGCCTCTTTCCTCGGCATCGACGTCGATCCTCACCGGATCCAGCGGCGGCTGGAGACACGTTACCTCGACCGCATGACCGACGAACTGGACGAGGCCCTCCGCTGGGTACTCGAGGCAAAGGCTTCCGGCGAAGCCCTCTCGGTCGGACTCGTCGGAAACACAGCAGAACTCCTTCCCGCCATCCTCCAGCGAGGCATCGTGCCGGATCTCGTTACCGACCAGACCTCGGCTCATGACCCCCTCCACGGCTACATTCCGGCCCAACTCAGCCTGCCCGAAGCCCAAGCGCTTCGGATCTCCGACCCCGAGGCCTACGTCCGGCGCTCGATCGCATCGATGGCTACCCACGTCCGGGCCATGCTGGACTTCCAGGCGGCCGGCTCCCACGTCTTCGACTACGGCAACAACATTCGGGCCTTCGCCAAGGAAGGGGGAGTCGAGAACGCCTTTGACTTCCCAGGCTTCGTACCGGCCTACATTCGTCCGCTCTTTTGCGAGGGCAAGGGACCGTTTCGCTGGGTCGCGTTGTCGGGCGACCCCGAGGACATCTACACCACGGACCGGGCACTGCTTTCCGCTTTTCCCGAGGACAAGGGGTTGG
>CAZQTQ010000334.1:0-5417 GCA_964596025.1 uncultured Rickettsiales bacterium | reverse complement strand
TTCTGCGGTAGCGACCGCGGCATCTGGTTCCGCAAGGCCTTCAGGGACATGATCTACGGCTCCTTGGACAAGGAGGGTCAGGACACTCGAGTCACCGGCCACGAGATGCTCGGCGAGATTGTGGCCGTAGGCAGCCGCGCCCGGAACAAGTACGGCTACGAGCCCGGCGACATCGTCAGCACGGAGAGCCACATCATTTGCGGGGCCTGCTACCAGTGCCGCGCCGGCGACAGCCACGTCTGCGCGGAGGACAAGATCATCGGCATCTCGCTGGATGGCTGCTTCGCGGACTTCATAAAGCTGCCAGCCAAGTCGCTGTGGCGAACCGATTTGGACCGGATCCGGCCGGAGGTGGGCGCCATCCAAGAGCCCTTTGGCAACGCAGTACACGCCTGCACGAAAGTGGACCTCCGAGGCAAGAGCGTAGCCATCTTCGGCACCGGCACCATCGGGCTCTTTGCCGTGCTGGTGGCACGGGGACTGGGTGCGGGACGCATCATCGGAGTCGACCCAAACCCCCACCACGCAGCCCTCGCCCGCAAGCTGGGAGCCGAAGAGGTCATCGAGCCAGACCTCTCGGACACCGACCCCATTGCCGCCGACCGGCGGGTGGTCGCAGCCCTGAAGAAGGCGACCGGAGGCGTCGGTCCCGACGTCTCCTTGGAGATGAGCGGCTACAACTCCGCCTTCAACAACGCGATTGAAGCCACGCGACGTGGCGGCGACGTCATCCTGTTCGGCATCACCGACGGCCCAATGGTCATCGACAACTTCAGCCAGGTCGTCATGAACGGCGTGGCCCTTCACTCGGTCGTCGGCCGGCGGATCTTCGAGACCTGGATGGTCACCCGCTCCCTGCTCGAGGACCGATCCAACCGCATCCATGACCTCATCTGGGACGTCATCCTCGCCCGGGGCGACGGCACACTCGTTCCGATCGACACCTGGGAAAAGGACGGCTTCGAAGAGTGCATCTCCAACCACCCCAAGGTCGTGATCCGCTTCGGCGGACAGCCCGCCTTGGGAGCTTGACCCGGGGCAGACGCTTCGAGCCGAGGCCCCTCGAGGAGAGAAAACCGTGTTCCCCGAGTCCGCAAGAAACCAGTACGAAGCCCAGCTCAATGGCATCCGCGAGGCGGGTACCTTCAAGGAAGAGCGGGTCATCGTCACCCCGCAGAGTGCGTCGATCCGCGTCACCACTGGCAGCGAAGTCCTGAACTTCTGCGCCAACAACTACCTGGGACTGAGCAACGACGCCCGCCTGATTCAGGCCGCCAAGGACACGCTGGACGAGCGTGGCTGGGGCATGAGTTCGGTCCGCTTCATCTGCGGAACGCTCGACACCCACACGCTCCTCGAAGAAAAGCTCAGCGCCTTCCTGGGCACCGACGACACCATCCTCTACAGCTCCTGCTTTGACGCGAACGGCGGCTTGTTCGAGACCCTGCTTGGGCCCGACGACGCCGTCATTTCCGACGCCCTGAACCACGCGTCGATCATCGACGGCATCCGACTGTGCAAGGCCCAACGCCACCGCTACGCCACCTGCAACATGGACGAGCTGGAGGCCAAGCTCCAGGAGACCCAGGGCGCTCGCATCCGGATGATCGCCACCGACGGGGTGTTCTCGATGGACGGGACCATCGCCAAGCTCGATGCCATCTGCGACCTGGCCGAGCGCTACGAGGCGCTGGTCATGGTCGACGACAGCCACTCCGTCGGCTTCATGGGGGCGACGGGCCGCGGCACGCACGAGCACTGCGGCGTCATGGACCGGATCGACATCATCACCGGCACCCTGGGCAAGGCCCTGGGCGGCGCGTCCGGCGGCTACACAGCGGGCCGGATGGAGATCGTGGCCATGCTGCGCCAGCGCAGCCGGCCCTATCTGTTCAGCAACACCCTGGCGCCTGCCGTCGCCGGCGCCGCCATCGAGGCGCTGGACCTGCTGACCGAGACCACCGAACTGCGGGACCGTCTGGAGTCCAACACCCGCCTCTTCCGCGAGCGGATGACGGCAGCTGGCTTCGCCATCGTGCCGGGGGTGCATCCCATCGTCCCGATCATGCTCGGCGAAGCCCGCCTCGCCGTCACCATGGCCTCGCGCCTCTTGGAAGAGGGCATCTACGTCATCGGGTTTAGCTTCCCCGTCGTCCCCCGCGGCCAGGCCCGAATCCGCGTCCAGCTCAGCGCTGGCCACACCGAAGCCCACCTCGATCGGGCCATCGAAGCCTTCACG
Source organism: uncultured Rickettsiales bacterium (assembly GCA_964596025.1). Taxonomy (GTDB): domain Bacteria; phylum Myxococcota_A; class UBA796; order UBA9615; family UBA9615; genus CAZQTQ01. The sequence goes on along the minus strand of CAZQTQ010000334.1, from coordinate 3,178 downwards.
AAGGTCGGGCGGGAGCTCGGGGTACTCGGGGCTTGAGAGCCTAGACGCCTGCTTCCTGGCTCTCCAGCCAGCGCTCGGCGTCGATTGCGGCCATGCAGCCCGTCCCAGCGGCAGTGACAGCCTGGCGGTAGACCTTGTCGGCGACGTCACCGCAGGCAAATACGCCGGGGATCTTGGTGTAAGTCGAGCCGTTCTGGGTCTTCAGGTAGCCCAGCTCATCCATGTCGAGCAGCCCGCCCCAGACCTCGGAGTTCGGCTTGTGGCCGATCGCGATGAACACCGCCTCCCAGGGGTAGGTCGTGTAGCTACCGTCGACGGTGCTCTCCAGAGTGACATCGGTCACACCGGTCTCCTGCGTGCCGCCGACCCGGGCGAGCGTCGTGTTCCAGTGGACGGTGATCTTCTCGTGGGCGATGACGCGCGCCGCCATGATCTTGCTGGCCCGGAACTCATCGCGCCGGTGAACGACATGCACCATGGGCGCGTAGCGAGTCAGGAAGATCGCCTCCTCCATCGCCGTGTCGCCGCCGCCGACCACCGCCAGCTCCTTGCCCTTGAAGAACGCCCCATCGCAGGTTGCACAGGCCGAGACACCGTGGTTGCGCATGCGGTCTTCGTCCGGAATCCCCAACCACTTCGCGTCCGCACCGGTGGCGATGATGACGCTGTCGGCAAGGACAATGTCGTCCGGATCCTCGTCGATCTCGCATCGAAATGGACGGCTGGTGACATCCACCTTGCTGACCATTCCGTAGCGAAACTTCGCACCAAATCGCCCAGCCTGGGCCCGAAAACGTTCGATCACCTCCGGCCCCATGATGCCGTCAGGGAAGCCCGGATAGTTCTCGACGTCGGTCGTGATCATCAACTGGCCGCCCGGGATCAGACCCTCGAGAACCAGCGGCTGCAGCTCGGCGCGTGCCGAGTAGAGAGCGGCGGTGAGGCCAGCGCAGCCGGCCCCGATGACGAGGACCTTGGTGTGAGTGGCTTCGGTCATGCTGCTCCTGGAACGAGGCCTACCCTGAACTGGACCTCCTCGTGCGGAGGCGGAATCTAGCACGCAATTCGGGCGCTTGGGTCCCAGTCACAGCCGGTACAGTGGGCCTCCCAGCGGCTTTCGTGGCCAGGTCATCAGGTCGAGGCTAGACTAGGCCCGTGAGAGTGTCATTTCCTTCCCAGCGCACCCCGTCCAAGGGTGTGACGATGCTTGAGTTGATGATCGTCATCGCGATCATGGGAATCCTGGCCACGATCACCGGTCCCAACCTAAGCGCCTGGCTGGGCCGCACCCGCCTGAACAACGCCGCCGTCCACGTCGGACGTTCGATCGAGAACGCCCGAAGGCAGACGCTGACCCAACGGGAGCGCGTCTGCATGTCCTTTGCTGGGGACCCCGGCTTCTCCGACGGCAACGGCGGCACCTACTTCGTCACCGTCAACGTCTCCCAGGAGACCGCAGCCGGAACGCAGCTCTACAACGTTCTCACCGCGCCAGTGGAGCTGGCCGGTTGGCAAAACAACTCGACTACGATGCTCTACCGGGGCATCTCGTTGGAGACCGGAACCACCACCTCGAGCTTCACGCTGACCGAGGGCTGCCAGGGCATCCTGTTCAATACGGACGGCTACATCGCCAACACGGCTTCGGACTTCAACTTCACCAACGGAAACGCAGCCTTCGCTGCGGTCACCTTGCGGAACAAGAACGCCCCCATCGTCGAGCAACGAACCGTGTGGATCGACCGGGGCGGAAACACCCGTATCTCCGGCGGCCCAACCACCTTCCCGCCGTAAGCGCGCTGGACGACCTCAGCCACCCCACGAACCTCATTGAGCAGGCACCGCGGCCGGGCGAAGCGCCGGTCGTGATCTGCCGGGATCCCGGCTGGGCCATCAAGGTCTGGCGGCCCGAGCTCTCGCTGCCCGACGACCAAAGCACGCCGCCAGGCCAAGGCCAGCTGCTCATTCCCCTGCGGGGGGACGCCGAGATCAAGGAACTCGGCGGACCCGAATCTCGAGTCGTCAGCACCGACCGGCCAGATGCCTCGACCAAGCTCACCCATCAACAGCTGTTCCGGGTCGCCAACGACGCCCGATGGGCGGTCCGGGAGGCAAGCGTGGGGGCCATCCTGCTCGCAATCAGCACCTCGGTGCCTCGCCAAGCCCAGCGCACGAGTGACCTGCGCCGACAGGCCAGCGGCGGGCTGAGCACGAGCCCACAGCTCGTCTTCTCCAATGAGAGCCTCCGCCTCGAAGTCCTGGCCGCCCGGGGCCGGCTTCCCTTCCGCGGATTCACGCCCTTGCCTCGCCGGCCAGCCACGGACGAAGTGGTGATCGTGGTGGCCGGCGCGCTCGACATCCAACTCGGCAGCAAGGCCACAGGCAAACGCCAACGGCTCAAGGCCGGCAGCCTGTGGCGCCTGCCCGCAGGACTGCCGCGGCGGATAGGGGCGAGCGATGGCAAGGAGGCCCTGGCCCTGATCCTGTCGCCGGGGCGCGTCCTACAGCGAGACGGCGCCGTGGACCGCACCGGCCGGCGGGACTTCACCCCCTTTGCGCCGAACTAGGGACCCTCGCCCGCAGCCTGGGCCGCGAGGCGACGCCAGACCTGGGCTTCGGGGTAGAGGCCGGCTCGCTCCCCAAAGGCAGCGAGTTCCCTCCAACGGACCACGTCCTGCCAGCCAAAGCGCCCGCTGAGCTTGAAGCGGTCCAGCGGACAGAGCTGGAGCCGGGCGGCGTCGATTTCGGCAAGCGAGCCGGTGCCCCCGAGAAGGCAATGCCGGTAGCTGCGGCAGTGGACCAGGCCGAGGAGGTGCGCGCTCTCGTGGAAGGCCAGCTTGAGGACGCGTCGCAGGCTGTGAGTGGACTCGCGTCCGGGCTTGGTCAAGGGGCCACGCATCGTCCCCTCGGGCAGCAGGCGGTGACTCGAGACGAGCGCTAGCTGGGCCGAGGGCTCAGCGATGCCGAAGATGTGCTGAAGACCCTCCACATAGAGATCGGAACCGGTCAGGACCAGGGCGGGCGGCGAGTCCGAGGAGCGCCCTGAGGCGAGCCCTTGCAAGACCTTGTCGGCGTCGAACTGGCCCCTACTCTCCAGGCGGGATGGCCGGAAGGCGTCCGCGGGAAGCTCGACCGAAGCACCGACCCGTACCTTCTGCTGCAGGGCTGCCGACAGAAA
>CAZQTQ010000333.1:0-5420 GCA_964596025.1 uncultured Rickettsiales bacterium | reverse complement strand
CGGTGTCGTTGCTGACGAAGAACCCGTAAGTGGCGACTTTGCGTCGTTTGGGCCGGTCGTAGTCCTTGCTGAAGGTCCGGGAGCGGCTGGAAGTCGTCACGTTGAGTTTGAGCCGGATCGAGGCCGCATCCTCCGGGCGGATCCGTGAGCCTGCGTCCTTCTTCAGGGTCGTTGCGGCCGCTTCGATCGACGCGGCCAGGTCCTCGCCGGTACCCGTGGCGCAGAGCTTGCGGGGGTCGTCCTGGTAGGCGCAGACGAAGGCCCTCCGGCCGGGCAGGGCCGAAAGCGTGGCCGCGTCGGGTTCCGCCTCGCCGTAGAGCACATGGCGGACGATGCCCAGCCCGGCCGCAGCCTGGGCGGCGTCGGCCAGGGCCCGATCGACGGCCTCGGCGTCTCCGGCTTCCCCGAGGGCAGACTCGGGACCGGTGGGGGCCTTGGCCCCCTTGCAGCCAGCCACCGCCAAGAGCAGACAGGCAAGCAACAGCATCCACAGCTTTCCGAACCTCACGACGACCTCCAGGCAGCAAACCTAGCGCAACGGCGACACTTGTTCAGGGAGGGCCGGCGTATAGGTCCGATAAGCGCCTTATGTTAACTCTGCCGAGCGGCTAGACCTCCACGCGAGCAAGCGGCGAAGCAACCAACGCGCCGAGCCAGCCATGAGCATAAGCCCGATGACCACCGTGAGGAGGTTCATCATGTGCGCTCCCCAGTACTCCAAATCGGGCTGTAGGACCCAATCGAGGTGCAGGAAGTCCAGGTTCACACCACGGTTGACGAAGTGCCAGAGCATCCCTAGGCGTGCGAGGCCGAAGAAGGCCACTAGAAACCCGAAGCACCCCACCCCAAGGGCGAGGCAGGTTCTAGCGAACAGTGCGAGGTGTTTCTTGGCCATAGCCCCCCCACTACTATCACGGCCTTGGGCCAGCGCATGAGCCGGTGAAGGTCGCTGTGATTGGCGCTCCACCGAAGGCCCCGGGACTCATGTGCCAACGCCGAACAACAGCACCATGAGACCGAGCGGGATGGCTGGAGCGAGCCAGCCCATCGACACCACATCAACACCAAAGCGCAAATTGGCGCGTTTTCGCGAGGGATCGCGAGGGATCGCGAAGGTCTATTCGAAAGACTGCGCATCTATTCGCAGGAGGCGAGAGGAGAGTGGTGAACCAAATCATCCCGAGTTGGAACCGCCTCTGGCCCTGGCTGTTGGAGGTCGACTCCCTTCGTCTGAGCCTCAGGAATAGCCAGGAAACAGCGCCGAAAGGGGCCTGTTAGGGATGTCTTCGGCCAGGTGAGGGCGAGCGACTCGTTGATTCCGCTGTCCTGGAGGATGAGAACCCGAGTCCTGGTGCCCCAACCTCCCTTGCTCTGTTCAGGTGAGTCGAGAGTGCAAGCCTTGCGTGCCCCCAACAGGTGGGGCATTCTCTCTGCTGTAGAGGTGAGAGAGCAACTCGCGGAGCAGCAATGACACGGGCCCAAAGGGCGTCTTCGGACGATGCTGGTCTTGGAATTCCAGGGGGAAGACTTCTCTTCGTCAACCTGCCCCACAGGAAGCGAGTGCAGCGGCGGTGGGTTGCGTCTTACTACGCACCCAACTTCTTGATCCCGCCGGTCGAGCTCATGGGCCTGGCCACCCTCTTGCGGGAGCGCGGAGGTCACTCAGTGAAGCTCGTGGACTCCATCGCCAGAAAGCTGTCACTGGAGGACACGATCCGCGTGGGAAGGCGCTTCGACCCAGACATCATCGTGGCTCTGACCGGCTTCGAGATCCTGTACGACGACCTGGCCATGCTGCGGGAACTCGGCGAGGCACTCTCAGCCAGGACCGTTGCGTTCGGCTACTTGCCCACCAGGACGCCGGAGAGGGTGGCCAGGCACGCAGGCATCGACTTCGTCTTGATGGGCGAACCCGAAGAAGCCCTCCTGGAGCTCACGGAGAGACTGATGCGGGGGACCGACCCGGGGGAGCTTGCTGGACTGGCCTCATGTACAGCTGCAGGAGACCTTGTGCGGGGGCCCGAGCCTGAGCGGATCACAGACCTCGACGCGCTCCCTTTCCCCGACCACGGACTCGTCGACCTCAGCCAGTACAGCGAGGCATTCATCCCCCGTCCGATCGGTGTCATCACCAGCGCGCGGGGCTGTCCCTACGCATGCTCCTTCTGCGTTCGTGCCTACGGCCAGCAGGTGATCTTCCGAAGTTGGCAGAGTCTCGCTGACGAGCTCAGCTCCCTGTGGGACCAGGGCATCCACAACGTCCGCTTCCTGGATGACACGTTCACCCTGGAGCGAACGCGTGTCGAGAAGCTGTGCGAGTGGATTCAAAGGGAACTCCCACGGCTAGGTTGGACTTGTCTGACACGGCTCGACCGAGTCGATCCGGCTCTCGCGAAGGTGATGGCCAGAGCTGGGTGCCAGCGCGTCTACGCCGGGATCGAGTCAGGAAATCCCGACCGGCTCCAGGCATGGGGCAAGGGGCTGGACATCTCTCAGATCCGCGCAGGGGTCCAGGCACTCAAGACTGCGGGCATCGAAGTGAGCGGGTTCTTCATTGTCGGAGCAGATGGGGAAGACGCGGAAGAGGTGCGCGCCTCCGCCGACTTCGCGGCAGAGCTCGATCTGGACTGGGTGATCGTGACCCAGCTCCAACAGTGGCCTGGGACGATCCTCTTCGAGCACTCAACGCCAGAGGAGCAGAGTGCTCCTCGAACTCCCGCGGGTCATCGCTCTCTCTACGCACACGAGCGCCTCTTCTACCGTCGCTTCTACTTCAGGCCAAGCTGGCTGCGGGGGCGACTTCAGAAGCTCTTCCGGAGCCCGAGGGATTGGCTTCAGAGCACATACCAGCTGAGCCGATACGTCACGAAAGCGGCCGCCGAGAGGGACTTCATCTGATGGGGGGCCAGCTCCGGGTCGCGCTCGTCAACAGTACGATGAACTTGTCGAAGCTCGGTAAGTACTCCGGGCTCTTCGAGCCCATGCCCGTCCTGGGGATTGCATCACTTTGTGCCGTTGCAGAGCGAGCTGGCTGCTCTGTGAGGGCGTTCGACCAGTTTGTCAGCGGCTCCCCGAGCCCCAGGCTGGCCAGGGAGATCGCCCGGTTCGAGCCCGATGTCGTGGGGATCGGCATCCTGACCCCGGCGGCAGAGGTCTGCAAGGTGGTCACATCGGCCCTCCGGACACACCTTCCAGACTGCATCATTGTTGCCGGCAACATTCACGCCGACTTCTTCTCTGAAGAGGTACTTCGCTGGGGTTCCGTGGACGTCGTCGTTCACGGCGAGGGAGAGGAGACATTCGACGAGCTCCTCCGACGCCTGAAACACTCGTGCAGTGTGGACGCCCTGGCGGGTGTCGCTGGGTTGTCGAGGCGGACCGAGGATGGTGAGGTGGTTCGGGAAGAAGACCGACCCACCTTTGCGGACCTGGACTCGTTGCCTATACCGGCTTGGCAGCACCTCCCCATTCACGACTACGGTCTTCTTCCGCTGGCCGATCTGGACAAGCCGACCCTGGTGATGTCTGCCTCACGAGGCTGCCCCTACCGATGTGAGTTCTGTTCCCTGGTGCACGCTGGCTCGACCCATCGGAAGCGAAGTGCCGAAGGGGTCATCGAAGAGTACGAGTACCTGCATCGACACTTCGGAGCACGTCAGATCGGCTTCGTCGACCCCATGTTCCCCCTCGGCAAGAAGGTCTGCTTCGCATTCTGCGAGGGGCTCCTGAAGAGAGGGCTCGAGAAGGAGGTCGTCTGGATCAGCGAGACTCGGGTCGACGCAGTCGACCGGGAAACACTGCGCCTCATGCGGCGCTCCGGATGTCGGCGACTGCTGTTCGGGATCGAGTCAGGCGTAGACCTGCTCCTCTCCAACGTCAACAAGTCGATTTCCACCGAGACGGCCCGCAAGGCCGTGAGGCTGTGCCGCGAGGAAGACATCCAGACCGTCGGGCTCTTCATGCTGGGGCTGCCGGGGGAGACCCGGGAGATGAGCGAGCAGACCATCCGCTTTGCCTGCGACCTCGGCCTGGACTTTGCCAAGTTCGCGATAACGATTCCTTACCCGGGATCGACCCTCTACGAGGACCTGCGAGCCGAGGGTCGACTGGAGCGAGACGACTGGGAAAACTGGACGACGTTCCAACCTGACCCCAGCCTCTTGCCCTTCGTTTCCCGTACGGTCACCAACGCGGAACTGGTCGATCTGCAGCGGGCGGCAACCAGGCGCTTCTATCTGAGGCCGAGCATGATCTTTCACCAGCTCGTCCAACTTCGATCGATGAGTTCCGGCCAGATGATCGCGGGACTCCGAAGCACACTCAAGTGACTTATTTTCCAGCCCTTCCCATCATCGAACCCTTCCGAATCAGAACGGTCGAGCCCCTACGCCTGACGACCCGGGAGCAGCGGGAAGAGCTGATACGTGAGGCCGGCTGGAACCTCTTCGCGATCGCTAGCAAGCATGTTCTGGTCGACCTCCTGACGGACTCAGGAACCGGCGCGATGAGCACCGACCAATGGGCTGCCATGATGCGGGCGGACGAGTCGTATGCCGGCGGGGACTCCTACCTTCGGTTCGTCGAGGCCGTGAGCGAAATCACAGGCCTTCCCGAAGTAATTCCTACCCACCAGGGGAGGGCGGCGGAGCACCTCCTGTTCTCCGTCCTGGTCGAGCCCGGGAGCCGAGTGCTCGGGAACACCCACTTCGACACGACCCGTGCGCACATTCAACACCGAGGAGGGCACGCGGTCGACCTGCCGACAACCCGCCCTGCCGAAGGGGAGGCTGACAACCCCTTCCTCGGGAACATCGATCTCGAGGCACTCGAAGCCGCGCTCACTGACGACTCGTCGCCAGTTGCGCTCATCCTCATGACAGCCACCAATAACGCGCGTGGGGGCTACCCGGTGTCCATCGAAAACATGAGAAGTGCCCAAGTCCTCGCCCGGGAGCATGGTGTGCCCTTCTATCTGGATGCCGCACGGTTTGCAGAGAACGCCGCGCTGATCAGGCTCCACAGTCCGGCCCATGCGGGCCGCCCCATCGTAGAGGTCATCTGCGACATGTTCGATCTCTTCGATGGCTGCCTGATGTCTGCAAAGAAGGACGTCCTGGTCAACATCGGAGGATTCCTTGCTGTTCGTGACACTGAGCTGGCAGGAGAGCTACGCCAGAGGGGGGTGTTGTTCGAGGGTTTCCCAACCTACGGGGGACTCGCGGGTCGAGACCTTGAGGCCATGGCCCAGGGCCTCAAAGAGGTCGTCGACCAGGACTACCTGGACTACAGACTGGCCAGTATTCGATACCTCGCAGCCGGACTCGAGCGGGCGGGGCTTTCTGTGCTTCACCCCTGCGGAGGACATGCCGTCTTTATCGATGCCGCCGCCGCCCTGCCGCACATCCCGAGGAGCCAGTTCC
>CAZQTQ010000332.1:4262-5421 GCA_964596025.1 uncultured Rickettsiales bacterium | reverse complement strand
GCGGGGCCCGAGCGGGTCTTCGCGACCTACCAGTTGGCTCCCCAGGACGTGTTCTGCGAGGGCAAGGATCTCTACTTCCAGGAGCTGGACCGGGATCTGAACCCGGTCGGTTCGGAGGGTGCGACGCAGGTCATCGACGTCAGCGCCGTCGGCAGCATCTATCGTCCCACCGCTGCGACTCCCGGGGATCTGGGAGACCACAAGTTCGTCTTTGTGGACGGCAAGTTCGTGATGCTGACCACGGTCCCCGGGGAGCCCGAAGCTCGCCTGATCCAATTCGACCTCGACTTCCAGCTCCTGGGCGACGACAGCCTCTTCGACGACTCCACCCTGGCGCGGGTCGGAGATGAGAACGAACACGACCGCCTGCTGGACATGGGCTTCGCCACGGATGGAACCAACCTCTACGCGCAGTTCTACGACCAACCCTCGGACAACCCGGAGGACTGGTCGGCACAGCTCTACAAGCTGGACTTGGATCTCGAGGTCGTGGCCGCGTCCCTGGTCCAGCCCGAGGAGGGCTCGTTCTTGACGGGCACCTCGCTGGCCTGGGTGCCCGCCGGCCAGATGGGTGCCTCCGAGGACCTGCTTCAGAATTTCAGCCCCAACCGGGACTACGGCAACGCCGAGCGGTCCAACATTCACACCTTCGCGACGCGGGCTTCGGACCTGGGTCTCATCGAGGGGTCGACCCGCACCATTACTGACGCCGATCTGGACGTCTACTTCCCTACCGGCGGGGCGTGGAACGAGACCCACCAGCTGTGGGTCGTCGGCTACACCCAGGAGATCGCCGAAGGACTGCACGGCCACGGGGTGAAGGACGCCGACGCCTGCAACCCGGACGCGCCCCATCCGCCGGACGAGGAGCTGCGCGAGGTCGGTCCGAGTTTTATCTCGGTCTACGACGCCCAGTGGAACGAGATCGACACCATCCAACTCAACGATGGCGAGCACGCCTTCCGGGTGATGCTCGACACCCAAGGAGACGACATCTACGTCGCCTACGACGAGATGGACCTGTATGCCTGGCAGGAAGAGTCCATCGCCAAGCTCGAGCACTACCGCATCACTTTGGGCGGCTGAGGGGGAATGGGGGGCCTGGACTTAGGCCGCAGGGGCAATTGCACTCGTCCACGAGTGTGCAGCCTCATGCCGA
>CAZQTQ010000332.1:0-4252 GCA_964596025.1 uncultured Rickettsiales bacterium | reverse complement strand
AGGCCCGGGGAGAGCGACCAGAGGCATAGCCGCTTGCCTCTGGTGATCTTGACGTGTAAGTAAGTGAGCAGGCAGTAACTAACTGTCCACTGAAGTTCACTATGGGCCGACCCCGCACCGTCAGCGACGAAGTGATCCTGGAAGCAGCTCGTTCTGTGTTCCTAGAGCATGGGCCAAGCGCCTCGACCCAGGCCATTGCCGACCGGCTGAGTCTGTCGCAAGCCGCCCTCTTCAAGCGCTTCGGGACCAAGCAGGATCTCATGCTCGCCGCGCTCCGGCCCCCAATCCCCCCCTTCGTGGCCGAGGTCAGCGCGGGTCCGATCCTGGATCAACCTCTCCTCGGCCAGCTCCGCTCGATCGCCCGTGACTCTGTGGTGTTCTTCCGGGCGATGGTCCCCCGCTTGATGGTGCTCAAGTCGTCAGGGGTCGATCTCGAACAGATCCTCAAGGCCTTCGACGAGCCCCCACCGGTAATGGTCAGGAGGCTCCTCAGCGACTACTTCCAACGTGCCATGGACGCAGGCCTCGCCCGTCCGGCTGACCCCCTCGCCACCGCCAGCCTCTTCCTGGGTGCCTTCCACATGCACTCGTTCATGTCGCACGTCACCGACCAGGTGATGCCCGACGAAGACCTGTTCGCGTTCTCTGACGCCGTTGTCGACGTGCTGTGGCACGGCATCGCCCCCCTGGAGGTCTCGTGACCCTTCGCTCTGTATCCCTTGCTCTTTGGCTGAGCCTGCTTCCTGCCCTGGCGTGGGCCGGCGGTCCCTTCCAGCCCGTCGTGCCCAACGGGGACGCGCGCTACTCGGTGGGCACCGCGTTGCGAGCGGAGCAGAGCGATGAGTGGTGGACTTCCCTCGACGATCCTGCCCTGAACAAGCTGGTCGCCGAGGCGCTACAAGCCAACCACGACATCGGCGCGGCCCAGGCTCGCTTCCACGCCGCCGCTGGAGTCACGCTGCAGTCGGCCTCGCCGCTGCTCCCGACAGCGAGCTTCGATGTCGGCCTGAATGCCAGCCCCAGCGAGAATGCAGCCTTTCAGGTATCGCCACAGCTGACCGAGTTGCTCAACAACCTCACCGAGCTGGCTGAGAGCATTCCAGGGCAGTCTCCACCCGCTGATGAAGACACTGAAGACGATCCGGAGCTCACCTGGAACGGCTCGGCCCTGCTGAACCTGGGGCTCAACATCGACATGGGGCGATCCGCAACTGCGCTGCGAGCCGCCCAGCTCGATGCCGCCGCCGCCAGAAACGACCGGGACGGAGTCGCCAGCGCCATCGTGCAGCAGGTCGTCGCAACCTGGCTCGACGTCCGTGCCGCGCGCGCAAGAGTTGCCCTTGTCGAGGGCCAGATCGACACGAACGGATCCTTGCTGGAGCTGACGCAAGCTAGGTTCCTGTCCTCGGATGCAGGTGGGCTCGACGTCCTTCAGCAGAAGCAACAGTTGGCGGCAACCCGCGCCCTGTTACCGCAGGCTGAGCAGATCCGCCGCCTACGCGAAGTCCAACTGGCGACACTGCTGGGACGAGATCCCAGCGCTCCGAATCTCCCAGCAGCCTCAGGGCTTCCCGCACTTCCCCCCCCCCCCGGGGTTGGTACGCCGGCCGACCTACTGGAAGCCCGGCCGGATCTCGCAGCAGCCTCCAATCGCTTTAAGTCTGCTGACACTCGAGTGGCCAGCTCGGCCCTTGGATTCGCACCCACCTTCCGACTGACGGGGAACTTTGGCTATCAGTTGCGCTGGTTCAAGGAGTGGGACAGCCAGGAGACCTGGGGCATCGGAGCAGGAGTCTCGATCCCGATCTTCGGTGGCCTGCAGCGAATCGGTGGCCTGAAGCAGGCCATTGCATCACGAAACGCAGCGGCACGTTCCCTCTCGGCGGTCGCGCTAAAGGCCCAAGCCGAGGTCGAGAGCGCGCTGATTCGTGAAGACACCGAGACCAGCCGGCTGGTGGCCCTCGCAGAACAACTGGATGCTGCCCGAATCTCCTATGAAGAGAGCTCTCGCCAGTACGCAGCCGGCATCGCGAGTCACATAGCAGTGCTCACGTCGCTGGCCTCCTGGCAGGCGTCCGAGTTGAACCATCTGCAGGCTCAACGAGATGTCCTCGGAGCCCGCATCGATCTTCACACCGCCCTGGGCGCACCCTGGGTAGACCGCCTCAATTCCACTGGAGCAACCCGATGAACACACCCAGGATCGCCAAGTTCATCCTCCCTGTTGTCATCCTCATCGTGGGGCTGGGCGCAGCGCGCTTCCTCATCTCACAGAAACAGCAGACCGAAAAGAAGGCACCCGAAGCCAGGGTCGCCACAGTGGAATACGTCGAGGTCGTGGAGGGCGCGCCACGGGCCCGGATCGAGGCAACGGGCACCGTAGAGGGTGACCGCCAGGTGAGCCTCTCAGCGCTGGTCATGGGCGAGGTGGTGTATGTAGCCGACCAGCTCGATCCAGGAGGTCGCTTCCCCAAGGGAGCCACACTCCTACGAGTAGACCCCAGAGACTACGAGGTTGCAGTCGCCCAGGAGGCGTCTCGCGTACAGAAGGCAGACCTCGAGTTCGAACTGGAAAAGCAACGCGGCGCCACCGCTGCCCGCGAGTGGGCACTGCTCGGAGAGGGCAAGGATGAATCCGCAGCGCCGTTGGCGCTGCGCGGCCCCCACCTCGCCACCGCAGCCCAGGCACTCGAAGCCGCTCGCTCAGGACACGAGCGGGCCAGGCTGAACCTGGAACGAACAGCGCTACGAGCACCGTTCAACGCGATGGTGTTGCAGGAAAGCGCAGAGTTGGGTCAGGTTCTCTCCCCCGGTGCGCCAATCATGACCCTGGTCGGCACCGACCGCTTCCGAGTCCGAGTAGCCATTCCCGTCGACCAGCTCATCCACGTCGCTATCCCCGGCGTAAATAGCGACGTCGGCTCGACAGCAGCGGTCACCCAGGATCTCGGCGGCGGCCACCAAATCCAACGTACAGCAACCGTCACACAGCTGGCTGGGCAGCTCGACCCCCAGACTCGCACTGCCGAGCTGTACCTCACCATCGAAGACCCTCTCGTGGGTGAAGGCCTTCCCCTGCTGCCGCAGGCCTTCGTAAAGGTGAGCATTACCGGGCTTCCAGTCGAAGGAGCGGTAGCGATCCCCCGCAAGGCCCTGGTAGATGGCAACGTGCTCTGGACCGTCACTGCGGAGGACACGCTCAAGCGCAGTGAGGTCACTGTCGGCTGGCGTGATGCCGAAACGGCCTTCGTCGTAGACGGCCTGATGGCCGGCACGCGGGTCGTCACCACCCCCATGTCACTCCCCATCGAGGGTGCACCGATACACGCTCAGGCAGAAGAGGGCTGAGCCGGTGAGAGGTCCCATTGCATGGATGGCGCACAACAGCGTCGCCGCCAACCTCTTGATGATCATCATCCTCGTTGGTGGTGCGCTCGGCGTGTCCCGCATCAAGCAGGAAGTCTTTCCTGCCTTCGACCTCGATCTGATCCGCATCACGGTCATGTACCCCGGCGCGAGCCCGGCAGAGGTCGAGCAGGGGATCGTCCTTGCCATCGAGGAAGCGGTTCGCGGAGTAGACGGCGTCAAACGGGTCACCTCGGGCGCATCCGAAGGGGGCGGGGCAGTCCGCGCCGAGCTACTCATCGACGCCGACCCGGACCGCGTGCTCGCAGACGTGAAGGCGCAGGTGGACCGAATTCGCTCGTTCCCGGAAGAAGCGGAAGACCCACAGATAGCCATCGCGGGTCGAAAGCAGCGGGTCATTTCTCTGGTCATCGCCGGCGACCAGAGACTCCAGACGCTGCAAGAGATCGCAGAGCGGGCGCGAGTCGAGATGCTCAACCGCAAGGGGATCACCCAGGTCGAGATCGAGGGCGTGCCCACCCAGGAGATCGCCATTGAGATTCAGCGCGAGAAGCTCGAAGAATTCGGACTCACACTGAGCGATGTCGCAGCACAGATTCGTCTGGCATCCCTGGAACTTCCCGGCGGGGGACTCAAGACCGACTCCGGTGAGATTCTCGTCCGGCTGTCGGATCGCCGACAGACCGGAGCACAGTTCGGTGGAATGATCGTTCGCTCGACCTCCTCAGGCGGATCGGTGCGACTGGCCGACATCGCCACCATCACCGATGGCTACGCCGAGTCGGATGAGTCCAGCTTCTTCAACGGCCAGCGCGCCGTTCGCATCACCGCCTATCGGGTCGGCAACGAGACACCTCAGGGAGTGGCCGACGCGGTGCGGGCCTAC
>CAZQTQ010000331.1:0-5433 GCA_964596025.1 uncultured Rickettsiales bacterium | reverse complement strand
AGTGGACGTCTACCAGGGCCTGTAGGCTGAGGCGGCGGAGCCTCTCGCTCTCTTCGTCCTTGGCCATGGTCACCAGGTTGTCGGCCGCCATGATGAGCTCGCGGCGCCCGATCTCGGCGATAGCATCCTGCCGAACCTTGAGGCTCTCATCCTCCAGGGCCGAGATTAGCTGCCGGGAGGTAGCGGAAGAGGCATCAAAACCCTTTGCGGCGTGAACGGAGGGCGGCGACTGGACCAAGAGTGCCAACGCCAGGAGCGCCTGGAGAAAACGACGAGGCTCTTTGGGGCGGCGCAGTAGCATTGCAGGCGTTTCCTTCGGAAGAACGAGTGGCGGAATCGTGGCATCCATGGAAGTGGGACGCAAGAGTCGGTCGTCATGGGTCACTGAGGGCGACGCGCTCCGCAGTAGGCGGGACAGAGTTTGTCCCGGCCCTGGCCTATGCTGGGCTCGTCTTGGGAACGGACTTCGTCAACCGGTTCAGTTGGTCGCCCAGCCGCGAACGACTGTTTGGGACCTGCCTGCGAGCCTACTGGTGGCGCTACTACGCCCACTGGGATGGGTGGTCGTGGGACGCCCCTCCGCTCGCGCGGGTCGCGTACCGACTGGGGAAAATGGACACGCTCGCCACCTGGGCGGGCACAATCGTTCACGACCTTATCGAAGAGGCGATCAAGGCCCTACGAGACCGGAATACGACGATCGATGGCGAAGCTTTGCGCCTAGAAGGGCGCAAGAGGTTGCGGATCGGTTGGGTCGAGTCTCGGGACGGGGCATGGGTCCACCGTCCCAAACAGAAGCTGCTCTTGCACGAGCACTACTATGGGAGCAGCGAGGACCGGAATCGGGAGCGGACGGACTGGGCGGCCAATCGCGTCTATACGAGCCTGAAGCATTTTGTCGAAGGACCGTTCCCCTCGCTTCTCGCACGGGTTCCAGCGGCGAACTATCGGAGCATCGAGGACTTGGCCTCGATCGAGATCGCCGGGGCGACCGTGTACGTGAAGCCAGACCTAGCCTTCGTGCATCCAGACAACGGCCAACTCTGGTTGGTCGATTGGAAGACGGGACGCCCCTCGGAAAAAGACGCCTTTCAGGTCGCCACCTACGCCTTGTTCGCCGAGCAGAGCTGGGGGGTCAATCCCGAGAGCATCGTCGGGGTCCTGGCGTACCTCAGCTCCGGTGAGACCCGAGAGCTTCGCGTTGACGGGGAGGCACTGGGCGAGGCAAAGAGCCGGATCCAGGGGTCCATCGAACGCATGCGCTCGCTACTCGTGGTGCCCGAGGATAATGAAGGGGTGATCGAAGACTTCCCTCCAACCGAGAACGTAGACGCATGCACCCGCTGCTCCTTCCTCCAGCTCTGCTACGGCGACCAGGAGGTTCCGGGAGCAGCGCTGGCAGGAGACCCGAGCGAGTCGCTGCCCCCCCCTCTAGAGCGGCCCAGATCGATAGCCTGAGAGGGCCCAGTCCGACCCATCGCCGGCAGGATAAAGGGGTCTTGACGCCCTTTGCGCTCCCCTTTATGTTCACATTTCCTAGGCAGATCCATTCGATGAAATCTGCTAGGTGGGGACCTTCCGGCGGTGAGGGGCGCTGGGATGGACGAGGGAGCCGAGACAGGCTGACTTCTACATCCCAAGTGGGCAAGCCCGCCAAGGCCGAGGACTGTGCGAGCCGATGTTGTTCAATCCCGCAAATCCCCTGATCGTTCAGGGCGATGGAACGCTGCTTCTCGAAGTGGACAACCCCCGCTATGCGGGGGCTCGGGACCTGCTTGCGCGCTTCGCAGAGCTCGAGAAGTCGCCCGAACACATCCACACCTACAAGATCACCTCCCTGTCGTTGTGGAATGCCGCTGCCGCCGGCCTCGGGGGCCCGGAGATTTGCGACGGCCTGGTCGAGTTCTCCAAGTACGAGGTTCCCGAACGCGTCACTGAGGACATTGAGGAGCGGCTCTCGCGCTTTGGAAAGGTCGCCCTGCTCCCCCCCGAAGAGGACGAGCCAGAGATGTTCCGGCTCGAGGTCATCGACCCGACCGTGGCCAAGAAGATCGTCCTGAACAAGAGGGTGGTCAGCCAGCTGGCCGGAGCGGTTCGAGAGGGTCTGTACCGGGTCCCCCTGATCAACCGAGGCACAGTCAAACAGGCCCTGTTGAAGATGGGGTATCCGGTTGAAGACCGTGCCGGCTTCCAAGAGGGAACGGCCCTCCGGATCCGCTTGCGCTCCCGCATGAAGGGGGGCGGGACCTTCGCTCTGCGGAGCTACCAGCAGCAGGCGGTACAGAGATGGCAAAAGCAAGGAACCGACGACGGCGGACACGGGGTGGTGGTTCTGCCGTGCGGCGCCGGCAAGACGGTCGTCGGCATCGCCACGATGGTCGCAACGGGCTGCCAGACCCTCATTCTCGCGACCGGCACCTCCTCTGTCCGTCAATGGAAGAGCGAGATCCTCGACAAGACGCGCCTCACCGAAAAGCAGATCGGCGAATACACCGGAGCGGTCAAGCAGATCCGGCCGGTCACCGTCACGACCTACCAAATCCTGACCCACCGCAAGTCCGCCAACGCCGAGTTCACCCACCTGGGCCTCTTCAGCGCCAACGACTGGGGCCTCATCATCTACGACGAGGTGCACCTCCTGCCGGCTCCGGTCTTCCGGATTACGGCTGACATTCAGGCTCGCCGCCGCCTCGGCCTGACCGCAACCCTCGTGCGGGAGGACGGCCGGGAGGCCGATGTCTTCTCGCTCATCGGGCCCAAGCGCTACGACGTCCCCTGGAAGGACCTCGAACGTCGCGGCTTCGTCGCGGAAGCCCACTGCTTCGAGATTCGGGTGCCCTTGCCGCTCCGTCAGCAACTCGACTACGACCGGGCTGAGCCGCGCGCCAAGATCCGCATCGCCGCGGAAAACCCCTACAAGATGGCCGCGCTTGAGGAGCTTCTGGAACAGCACAGCGACGACAAGATCCTCGTCATCGGGATGTACCTCAATCAACTGAAGGAGGTGGCCAAGATCTTCGGCGCACCCATCATCACCGGCAAGACACCCCACAAGGAGCGGGACCTCCTCTACGGGAAATTTCGCAAGGGCGAGATCGCGGTCCTGACCGTCTCGAAGGTCGCGAACTTCAGCATCGACTTGCCCGACGCCAACGTGGCCATTCAGCTAAGCGGCACCTTCGGATCGCGCCAAGAGGAGGCCCAGCGTCTCGGCCGCATCCTGCGCCCCAGCGGACGAGACTCCTTCTTTTACTCCCTGGTGACCGGCAACAGCCGCGAACAGGAATTCGCCCACAATCGGCAACTCTTCCTCACTGAGCAGGGCTACAGCTATCAGATCGATGAGTGGGAGCCAGCACCTAAGCACGCGTTCCAATTCGACGAGCCCGAGTCCAGCCTCGGGCTCACCGCCCAAGGCAAGAACCGGTTCTATGGATCTTAAGTCCTTCTTCCAGACTCTGCCCCAGCCCGCCCTTGCGCAATACCGGCGGCTCTACCTCGATCAGGCGGACACGCCTCGGCCCGCCGTCGTGCCCGCCTTGGTAAAGATGAGCAACGAACAGGTGGGGGCCGCAGCCGACGGCCTTGCCGCGCTCTTTGGGGACCGAATGTGGGTCCGCGAACAGCTCAAGGCCATGCCCAAGACCCACCACGTGGCGCTCATCGCCCTGCTCCAAAACCAAGGGGTCGCCGGCGGGACCTGGCTACTCCAGGAACTCACTCAGAGCCACGGCATGTCCGAAGATCTCTGGGCCGAGGTACTCCACGCCCTAGGCTGCTCGCTCTGGGTCTACGGCAACTCCCACCAAAGCCCGCCGCTCTTCTACATCATTCCCGAGGCGTTGGCTGAGGTGCTCGGCCCTCAGTTCCGCAAGCGACTGGGCCTCCAGGGCGCTCCCCCGGACCAGGAGGTCCAGCTCAGCCGCGCAACCAATTACCGGCACCCGCTGGGCTTCTCCATCATCTCCTTCCTCAGCTACATCCGGCAGAACAAGCTCCGGATCACGCGCAAAGACGAGATCTTCAAAAAGAGCCAAGAGGAGCTCACCGGCTTCTTTACTCACCTTTGGGGCGAAGGAGTTCAGGAGAAGGTCCTCGACTGGCACTTGGACCTCGTCCAGGACCTCGGTCTGATGCGCCAGCGTGGCGGCTTCTTGGTCGTCGACGACCGGGCAATCGGCGAGTTTCTTGCCGTCTCACCGCAGCAGCGCCGCGACCTCTGCATGGCCTACTTCGTCCGCCAGGAGCGCCTGCTTATTTGGCTCCTGCAGACCCTGGACCTGTTGGAGGAGAACACCTGGGTACCTCTCAAGCGGCTGCGCACGCTGTACCGCCGCCGCTACATGGGCGACGTCTTCCACCACCGCTACGTCCGGAAGAGCTACTACCTCCCGCCCTCGGGTTACTACGATCCAAACCCTCCGCTCGAGATCCTTCAGGTCGCCGGTCTTGTTGAGAGCGGACTGGGACGTACCGGCTCCTACGTACGGCTGAGCGAAGTGGGCCGTGCCTTTGTCGCCGGTGAAGGAGCCGACGCCTTTGAGGCCAGCGAAGGGGTCCAGTTCTTCGTTCAACCGACCTTTGAGATCCTCGCACCGGTAGGCATCCCACTCGACGACCTGTGGAAGCTGGGCGAAGTTGCAGAACTGAGGCGAGTCGATCGGGCCAGCACCTACGTTCTGACCCGTGAATCCGTGCGCATAGCCCTTGATGATGGATGGCGCTCAGACGACCTCCACTCCTTCCTGCGAGACCAGTCCTCAGTCCAACTGCCCCAAAACGTCAGCTCCAACATCAATGACTGGGTAGGACGCCACGGCGAGGTCGAATTCCATGACGCATTGGTGCTCCGCGCGGATGAAGGCCGCTTAGACGCCACGCGTTCGGTGCTCGAAAAGTTGGAGATCCCCCACGAAGTTCTGGGGGACGGGGTCATCGCCATCCCCCGCGAGCAGCGCGAAGAAGTACTGGAAGGGCTCCGCAAGAAGAAGTTGGCTCCTGCACCGAAGGTGCGGGTGCACGATCTCTCCGACGACCCCGCCATCCGGCGGGGGCACCTGCACGCCTTGCTCGAAGATCCGACCCTTGGCGAGGACGAAGAACAGGAGGCGAACTTCCCGGCCAAGTCGCTGGTGATGTTGGGCGCACCCACTGCCGACGGCGGCCACGAGGCTATGGCCCAGCGCGGTTTCCGCTCCGGAAAGCTCGGGGTCAACGCCGTCGGTGCCGATCTCAGCCTGAAACCGGCCGCCGCTGGCGCTGGCGACCTCCTGAAGTTGAGCCCGGGCAAGACCATGAGCGTCGTCAAGGCAGCCATTCGCCTCAGCCTGGACCTTGAAGTCCTTTACCCCTCGACGGGCGAAGACGACCCGGGCGGCCTCAGCCGGGTGACCCCCAACCAAGTCGAGGACGCAGGAGGCAGTTCCTTTTTCT
>CAZQTQ010000330.1:4566-5435 GCA_964596025.1 uncultured Rickettsiales bacterium | reverse complement strand
CTGCTGCCGGAGTACGAAGGGCTTGTCGCCGGCGTCGACCATCCCCATCCAGTCTGAGGTGGAGATGTAGGCGAAGTCCTCGAATTCCGCCACGCCGAAGGCGACGTCGGGGATGGTGATGCCCGAGACCACCTGGCTGAAGTTGGCCGCCATGGTGTCCAGGACCCCCATCATCGAGCAGGTGGAGTCGAGGACGAAGAGGACGTCGGCTTGCAGGATGCTGGGAGTGAACGGCACGTCGATTGAGACGGGGCTGCGGGCGGCAACTTCGGCGTAGAAGCCGCTGACTCCTGAGGTCGCGTCCAGTGGGTCGGACCCGACGGTCAGCTCGGCTAGGTCGGAGAAGCCGTCCCCGTCGCTGTCGCGGTTGGTGATGGACGTTCCGAATTCGAGCTCGTCGGGGTCTCGAATGCCGTCGTTGTCGCTGTCGGTGTCTTCGAAGTCAAAGAAACCGTCGCCGTCGGAGTCCAGGGGGAACTCGGGATCCGGTCCGCTCTCTTGACTGTCGCTCAGGCCGTCGTTGTCGCTGTCTTGATCCAGGTAGGAAGGGATCCCGTCTTCGTCGGGGTCATCGGCTCCTTCGACTGCGTCGAGCAGCCCATCGTTGTCGGCGTCGGTATCCTCGTAGTCGGCCACGCCGTCGCCGTCGGTGTCGACGGGTGAGGTGGGATCGGGGCCTAGCTCCACCGAATCGTCAATGCCGTCCCCATCGTTGTCGGGGTCGGCGTGGTTCGGAATGCCGTCGTTGTCGTCGTCCGAGGCCCCCTCGACGGCATCGGGGAGTCCGTTGTCGTCACTGTCCAGGTCGAGGAAGTCCGCCAGCCCGTCGCCGTCGGAGTCTATCGGTGCGGTGGCAGAGTCGGCGTCGC
>CAZQTQ010000330.1:0-4520 GCA_964596025.1 uncultured Rickettsiales bacterium | reverse complement strand
AGATCCTCGCTCCCTTCATGCTGATCGAGGATCCCGTCGCCGTCCGAGTCGGTTTCGGGCGAGGCTTCGAGCGAATCCCAGTTGGCATCGGTCATGGGACCCTCGATTGCCGACCACTCCACGCAGGCCGTGGTGAAGAGGGTGAGGGTGAGGGGGAGGGCGAGGAGGAGAAAAGGGGAGGGCTGGGTGGCCATGGTCTGACTCCTGCTTGCGGGTTGGGGCCCGCGGTGGTCACAACAGAGTCCAGCCAATTCACATTGAGAACTTGTTGAGACAGCCCGGAGCTTTTGTGGTGGCCTGCAGGGAGCCGATTTAACGCGGGACCTTGGCGTTCTTTGACGGGTCTGCGGCGGAGGCTGCGGTTGGTTTCCCGCAGATCTTGTAAGTGCCGCGCACACGGTCATGCATACGGGCGAGGACCAGGCGCGGGGCAGGCGCGGGGCAGGCGCGGGGCAGGAGAGGAGGGGGCTGGGGGCGAGGGCTCTTGCGGCCTAGCGGAGTCGCAGGGGGGGGCGCAGATCGGTGTCGTAGGTCATGGCGGCGCCCAAGAGCAGGTGCAGGCCGGGGTGGGTGTTGTTGTCGCTCTTCCCGGCGAAGATCATCGCGTCGATAAAGCCGCCCACGCTGAGGCCGGGGATCAGCTTCTTCAGCGGGACGATGCTGAGATCCGACCGCAGGTTGAGGGTGCCGGCCAGGTCTTCTTCGGTGTCCGCTTCGGTTGGCAAATAGCCCTTGAAGTCGATGAGGTTGGCCCAGCGGACCGGGCCCCAGCGCTTCTCAGTCGTGGCCCCGAGCGAGATGCCCGGAGACACGGGACCGACCTCTGCGCTCAGGTCGTACTCGACGAAGAAGCCGGCCTTGATCACCTTGAAGATCAGGAGCTTGCTCAGGTTGACCCCGGTGGTAGTTCGCAGGACGCGCTGGATGGGCAACTCCGCCCCCGTCTCGTCCTTGCCCGGCGTGAACTCCGTGTCGAAGACCGACTGCACAAAGGCAGAGAGCGGCACCTTGGCCCCGAACATGGGGACTCGAACTACGTTCAGTCGGCCCTCCAGGCCCAGCTGGAAGTCGTCCTCCAGTTCCGTGGGTTCCTCCACATCCGCCACTTGGGACCGCCCAAAGGCCCACTGGGTCGAGCCGTGGACCGATCCGACCCAGTCCTCGAAGGTGGCGGCGATGCGGCCCCGCAGAGAGGTGCTGAAGCTCTCCTCTTGTTGAACTCGGCTCTCTCGGCTGCTCTCGTAGCCCTCGCGGTTCCCCACGGGGACGGAGCCGGTGACCTGCAGGGAGATGCCGTCCAGCTCGAGCACAAAGCGTGGCCCGACGTGCTTGCCGACGTCTCGGAGCAGGGGCCCGATGCCCCGCGCGTAGCTTGCTCCGAAGTTCGGGTCCCTGTGGCGCAGCTCGGACAGACCTTGCTTGACGAGGTCGTGAAGGCTCCACGTTGCGCCCAGCTTCTTGTGTGGGGTTGGGAGTCGCTGCCAGCCGCCTCCGGTGAAGTGATTCCAGCGGATAGCCCTCTTGAGCAGTCCGGCCAGTTGGGGGTCGTCCGCAAAGAAGGTCGTTGTAGCGATGCGAATGCGCTCGTCGTCGCTCAAGAGTCGCCCTCGAAAGGTGACCTTACGTCCGTTCTTGGTCAGGCCTGCGGCCCAGGCCCAGGAACCGTGGCTGCCGGGGGGGTGGGCCTCCGGGCTGGCTGGGTCTGGGGTGTAGGGCCGAAGGCGCTCGAGAAGGTGCTTGAGCTGCGCTCCGCTCATCTCGACCACGACGACCTCGTCTGCGACACTCAGGGAGGCGTCGATCGACAGCTCCCGGGACGCTCCAGCAGTCGAAATCGGCCGGGGGAGCGGGCGGAGCAACGAGACGTCGGCGCCCGTTCGGTCGAGCAGCAAGTTGCCTGCGAGGCGGGCCAAGGCCTGGACCGTCATGGATGGCGGGGCCGTGGCCCCCCGCGGAAGATCCATCCCCCGCAGGTCGGGGACGAGAATCTCCTCGAGCGAGGCGTAGACGGTCTGGCGCACGCCCTGGACCCGGCGTGTCCAGCGTATCGATGCGGGGAGTTCTTCCCCGAGCCGGGCCCGGAGGTGACGCAAGCGGCGCAGAGTGCCCCCCTCGGGATCAAAGGCCAGGTCGATGCGGCCGAGGTAGGCTTTGCCGGAGCGAGCGACCAGGGCGGGGGCCCGGGCCCGTAGGGGCTCAGTGGCTCGAACGCGCAAAGCGGCCTCATCGATCTCTTCCCAGCGAGGCACGCCTAGCTCCGTGGTGAAGTCGCCCAGCACGATGTCGACGCCCGGCAGGGCCCCCGAAATGCTCCGGGCTCCGACTCCGAATACGACCGTGAGGTCAGGAGGACCCTCTTCGGACTGGGCTAGGGTGCCCAAGACCTCGTAGATTGCCTCGACTCCCCGAAGGCCCAGGCCCTTCCGCGCCTCGGGCGGGAGGCGCCCCACGACCGAGGGGTCGGTCCATCCGATGAGTGCCACGCGGCGTCCCGCCACCTCCTCGACAGTTACCGATTCGAATAGAGGTTTGCCCTCCTCGTCGACGAGGTTGGCCGAGACGAGAGCGGTGCCGGCCGCTTCGGCCTCCTTCCGCAGGTTCTCGACCCCACCGATGAGTTCGGCTCTCCCGGGAGCCAGAGCGCTCAGCCCCAGGAAGGTCCAGGCCTCCCAGGTGATGGGACGGGTCAGGCTCAGGCCGCCGCTCGAGAGGAAGGAGCGGCCCTCGACCGCCTCCCCGGCGCTTAGGTACAGGCTGGGGGATCGGCGCCACTTGGCGGCAAGCGCCGCCCGCCGGGCACCTTCGCCCTCGAGCCGCGCTACGACGTGGACCACCGCTTTGCTACTGGCACTCTGGTAGACGGATTGCAGACGGATCTCCCAGTCGAGGGGGTCCATTGGTCCGTTGCTGCTGCGGGGTTCGCCGTTGCTGCGGAGCCGCAAGATGGGTGACCCCGACTCGCCTCTCAAGACCTGCCCCCTCAGGCGGTGCCGCATCGGCAGGACCCGCAGGGGCGCCTTGGCGAGGGCCTCTTCCAGGATGGGCAAGAGGGCCTCTTGCTCTTCGGGCGGCCAGACCACAATCAGCGTGTCGTCCGACAGCAACGCGGTCACGGCCTGTGCTGGTGCCTGGACCTCCCCCAGACCCGCCTGCATTCGCTCCTTGAAGCCCCGTACTGCGCCGTCGCGCTGGAGCAGCCACTCGTCGTCTTTGAGAGCCGCCCCAAAGCCGGAGTGGGTGAGGGCCCAGCCGCCATCGGTGGCGCCAAGTGCCTTCTGGATGGGTTGGTCGGCCCAAAGATCGGGCCCAGCCCCGGAAATCCCGTGGGTCGCTCCCTCATAGAGGATGGAAAAGTCCGCGCGCTCCGGGGCGGGCGCAGAAGCAGCGTCGTCTTGTGCCTCGGCGAGAAAGTACGCCAGGGGAGGGAACTCGGGCGGTAGGGCGAAAGGCGGCCTAAGGGGGGGGTGTTCGTCGCCGCTGGAGTCGTCGTCGTCGCCGCTGGAGTCGTCGTCGTCGCCGCTGGAGTCGTCGTCGTCGCCGCCGGAGTCGACGTCACCGGCGGAGTCGTCGTCGTCGCCACCGCTCGGGGAGGGCTCCGCGGCCGCGGCGGGCGGGGCTCCCCATGCGAGGGCGAGGGCCAAGTAGAGCGTTTGCAGTCGAGTCACTGGTTCCCTGTGTGTCTGCCAATGGGGGAAGACCACGTACCCTATCGAACTGAGGAAATTGGGCAAGGCGCCGAGCTTGCATCCGGGGCTCTGCTTCGGGAGACTGCCGGGGTGCGATTCCCAACTGTGATTCTGGGTTTCTGTGTCGGATTGGCGGTGGCGTCTTGTCGTGCCCGGCCCAGTCCGAGTCCCTCCGAAGATGCGGCGGCACCGACTGCTGACGCCGAGCTAGCCCCGGCCGAAGCCTCGGCGGCTGCTGCGCCCGGCACCGCGGTTGCCAGCCCCCGAGGCCCGGTGCTTCACGTCCCAATTCCCGAAAAGGTGCGAGAGGGCCAGGCCCGCTTCGCCGCGGATTGGAGCTTCGACCTCCGCGCCGAGTCTGGCTGGACGGCCCATGTCCACGTCATCCCCACGGGCCAACTCGTGCCCCTCCACCACCACCCCGAGCACGAAGAGCTGGTCTTTGTGGCCCAAGGCCAAGGAGAGTGGACTACTGCGGTGCACCGCGAGGGCAAGCCGGTGGCCGTGTCCTCTGCGGTGGCCACGGCGGGCTCCCTGCTTCACGCCCCGGCCGGTTCGTCCCACTCCCTCCGCAACCGCAAGGAGGAACCCCTGGCGGCCGTCGTTCTCCACCGTCCTCCCTTCGGTCAAAACTGGTACCTGCTGGCCACAGAGGTGCAGTCGCAGGTGCCGACGGTGGGCGTGCCCGTAGGAGGCGAACTGCCAGACTCCCTATACCCTGGCTGGGAGGAGGCCTGGGTGGGGTCCGGCGCTCCTCAGACCGTGGCCCCCGCCCAAGATTGGCTCCTACTGGTTGCTCGGGGTGAGGGCACCCTCGTCTTCGAAGAGCACCGC
>CAZQTQ010000329.1:3035-5441 GCA_964596025.1 uncultured Rickettsiales bacterium | reverse complement strand
TCGCCGGTGTCGTCGTCGCCGGCACACTCGGGTGCATTGGCGCAATCGCTGTCATCACAGTCCCACAGGCCGTCGCCGTCGTTGTCCGCCCCATCGTCGCACTCACCGGCATTCTGGCCTTCCCAAGCGGATGACGGGCTGTCGGGATTTAGAACGGTCCCGTCGCTGGCGCCACAACCCACACCAAAGCCAATCCAGAGGACGGCGACCGCCAAACAGCACAATTCAACCGGTTCCCACGAAGCGCTGGGTGCAGACATGAACTCTCCCTTGCTGCCAATATAGCCCAGTAGCTACCCGACGGGGGTGCAATCGCCGTCCCCAGTTGCAGTGCAGATGGCTACGCGCAATGGTTTCCCGGCCCTCCCGTATGGGTGAGCGTTGCTTTCCGTAAGATGAACTCTAGGAGCCACCAGATGACCCAGGAGCCGCCGATCCCCCCCGCCGCGGAGCCAAGAGAAGACGAGGAACCGCCCAAAGTCCGGGTCACCCTCGCCCCCCCCGCATCGCCTCCGGAGAACCGAGCGCCCAACCTCAGCGCAGGCCACCTCTTTGACCGCGCCCTCGCCGCCTTCAAGCAACAGCCGGTATTCCTGGCGCTGGCGATCGTCGCGGCTTTGGTCGTCGTTGGGAATGGCGGCCCAACTATCCGGTGGGCCAACGGCGGCCTCCACTACGAGGCAAAGCCGCTTGCCCTCGTCGCAGCGCTCCTGGCCGGACCCATCTACTTCGGCCTCTACAGCACCTTCCTTGCAGTCCTTCGGGGCCAAGAGGCCCAGCCCGTCGACCTCTTCTCCGGCTTTGACCGCTTTGTCGACGCTGCAATCGTGCACCTGTTGTTCACGCTGATCACCGGCATCGGTCTCATCCTCCTCGTGGTCCCCGGCATCGTACTGTCCATGGGACTGGGCTTCTCCTATGTCATCGCATCCGAAGAGAAGCTCGGGCCAATTGAGGCGCTCAAGGCAAGCTGGGCCCTCACCGACGGCCACAAGATGGACATCTTTGTCCTCGCTATCGTCTTTCTCGCGCTGTTGGCTGCCGGGTTACTGATGCTGGGGATTGGCATCTTTGTGACCAGTCCTATCGGATTCTTGATGATCGTAGGAGCCTACGACGAGCTAGCACCGGCGCAGCAGCAGACACGACCGGCACCGGACGCAGCGTGAGCCCTCCCTCCCCTCGACGACTCTTTGTCGCCGGGGCCACGGGGGCAGTGGGACGCAACGTCGTGCGCCTGGGGAGGGAAGGGGGCATCGACCTGGTCCCCCACGCCCGCCCCAAGGCCGGCCCGCGAACCGACCTACCCGAGGGTGCTGCCGTCTTCGACCTCGCCGACGCAGCCGCCCTACGGGATGCTCTGGACGGCTCTACAACCATCCTCCAGCTCATCGGAACCATCCGAAAGCGCTTTGCTCAGGGGGACACCTACGAGACGAGCGACATCGCCACCACCCGCTACCTCGTCAATGCGGCTCGTGAGGCCAAGATCGATCACCTCGTACTGCTCAGCTCGGTAGGCGCCGGTCGGCCTCTGGGCCCCTACTTTCGGGCCAAAGCCAAGGCCGAAGCGCTGGTCCGAGACAGCGGGATCGCCTGGACCGTGCTGCGCCCCTCGGCCTTTCGCGGCGAGCGCCACCAGGCGCCCGCCTGGATGGACAGCGCCACCCGGGCCTTGGGCCTGCACCGCTACCGACCGATCGCCATCGAGGACCTGAGCCGTGCCCTGCTCTCAGTCGCCCGCCAGCGGGCTCCCTTGGACGTGGCCTTAGAGGGAAAGAGCCTCTGGCAGGTGGTCGAACTCGCCTAGAAGGGCCAGAAGACGAACTCGTACCACCGCTTGCTCATGTAGACCCAGCGCTGATCCATAGACCAATAGAGAAGCTGAACCCCGACCAAACCCCAGCCGCCGGCCAAGACGGCTCGCTTGGCCGCTGCCGAGCCGCCCACCGAGTCCGACACCAGCTTGAGGACCCAGGCTGCGGACAGAGCCATCGAGGTGTCGATGAGCTCGAAGTAGTGAAGGCTGAAGGGATAGGGCTGCCCGTCAGCGATCTGGAAAAACTGCAGACCAAAGGTGACGACTGCAAAAGACAAGATGCCCAACCCGAGAGGCCTCAGGGCCGGAGCGCGCCGTGCAAGGGGGGGCAGAAAGGCAAGGACCGCCGGCGCGAAGAGCCAAGGGTTGCTCCACTCCGGGGTCATTCCGCCCTGCGCGCCGTCCGGGTCGGCGGCATTTCCGCCGAACAGTGTGATGTAGAGCCCGGGAACCGTCGTCAGCAAGAACAGACCGATCATCCACAGCGAGGCGCGCATCGTCTGCCGACGCGGCACGACCGCAAAGACGAACAGGGGGGGGGGCGGGGGGGGCGGCGGAGCGGCGGGGCGCGGGGGGGGCGCGAGCGC
>CAZQTQ010000329.1:0-3025 GCA_964596025.1 uncultured Rickettsiales bacterium | reverse complement strand
CCCCATCAGCCCCCCCACCAGAAACCAGATGCTCAGGTGCAGCTCGACAGCAAGAAGCACCAGGCCCGTAGCCCACCACCTCGAGCGCGGCGAGGGCTCCCGTGCAAACTCCAGGATGGCAAGTACGGCCAGAGTCGCGGCCAGGGATGCCGCCGGGTAGTGCTCAAAGGGGCGCAGCCACTGGCCCGAAAAGGCGACTAGGCCGCATGCGATGAGCGTCCACATTCCTCCGAGCCAGCGAGGCAGGGTGCGCGCAAACACCACCAGGACGGCGCACTGACAGACAGCACCCACACCCAAGATCAGGAGGTCCCCCCTCAGCCCAATCACCTCGTCCCACCACGCGATCGAGTTCATGAACTCCGAGTAGAGCGGCGGGTGCACGTAGCCCACCCAGGCCCAGCGCGGCTGCGGGCCGTGGACGTAGTACTCGAGTACTCCAGGCACCTTGACCCAGCCCTCGACCACGGCATAGCCCTGGGTAAAAGAGGTCCAGAGGACAAAGGGGACAAAGAGGCCAAGCGTCAGCGGCCAAGGACTGGGCCCATCCGCGGCGACCTGTGGGGATAGGAGGCCCTCGTCGCCTCCCGAGTCGGCGCTCACGCGACGGCGGCCCGGGCCCGACGCTCGCCCGGCAGGTTGCCGGGAATGGCGCCGGCCTTGATCGGTCCATCCGCGTTGGACTTCACGCGGGAGACGTACTCGTAGAAGGCGGGAAGCGCCCGAGCCAAGGCCTTGAAGCGTCCCTGTCGGCGGTAGCCCGACAGGGCCTTCATGAAGGCCTGAGGCCGCAGATAAAAGAGGGTGTTGGCCTTGTAGACGAACTCGCTGAGTTCGGGTCCGCTCAGGTGCTCTAGCTCAAGGATGGACTCGCCGGAGTCTTGCGAATAGGCCGCCAGATCGAAGGTCTTGATGAGCCCACGCTCCTTCGCGTAGCCGTAGAGCGGGCTGCCCGGATAGGGCGTGGCGATGAAGAAGCGTGCGAAGTGCGGGTCCAGGCCGCGTGCCAGGTCGATCGTGTCCTGCAGGTCTCGCTTCTTCTCCCAGGGATAGCCCATGATGAAGTTCGTCCACACCGCCATGCCCGCTTCCTTGGCGTGGCGTACGGAGACGTAGGCCTGCTCGACGGTGATCTGCTTCTTGAGCAGGTCGAAGTTCTTCTGGTTGCCGGCGTCGATTCCGAAGACCACGGACTCGCAGCCGGCTGCCTTCATCTTCTTGAGCAGCGGCAAGTCCACAAGGTCCACGCGGGTCTGGCATTCCCATTCGATGTTGAGGTTGCGCTGGATGAGCATGTCGCAGAAGTCGTGCGTCCACTGCTTGTTGATGGAGAAGACGTCGTCGTTGAAGTAGAGCTTCTTCTTCCCGGAGCGACTAAAGAGCTCTCCGATCTCTTCCATCACGTTCTCGGGCGTCCGGAAGCGCACCTTGCGGTGGTCTGCCGAGGCACCGCAGAAGCTGCAGCGGAAGGGACAGCCGCGCTTGCCCACGATCTCGTAGAGGGTGTAGCCCTCCATGTGACGATCATTGCGCACCGGGAAAGGCAGACGGTCAAGGTGGGCGGTGTACTCCCGGGAACCCGTCTTCCGGAAGGCGCCCCGGCCGTCGCGGTAGGCGATGCCCGCCACGTCGTCCAGCGACCCGGTGCCGTTCCACACATCGAGCAGCTCAAGAATGGCGTCCTCGCCTTCGCCGACAATCGCCACGTCGACGGCCTCCTCACGTAGCGTCCACTCCGGCTCATAGATGGCGTGCGCGCCGCCGACAACCACCGGGATCGTCGGACTGACCTTCTTCACCCGCCGCGCCACCTCCCAGGCATTGGGCATGAGAATGGACGTCGCCGTGAGACCCACCACATCCGGCCCCACCTGGCGGATGTGAGCCTCTATCTCCTCCATCGTCCGCTGGTCGATCCACGCATCGAGGATTTCGGCCTCATGGCCTGCCTGCAGAAGCATCCCAGCCACGTATTCCAAGCCAATGGGCTCCGCGAGGTTGCCGCCCTTGTTGCGGGTCGCGGGGGGTGGCTGAATCAGAAGCACCCTAGCCATGCCAACTCCGGAACTCCCGCGACGGCCGCAGGGCTATGTTGGCGATCCGGCCGAGCAGTGGCCGATGCGAAAAGCGCGTATCTACGGCGTATCGGCCGAGCCCCTTGAGGTACTTCAAGTAGCTGCGCGGCTGCTCCTCGCGGCCGCCGATGAGGGACTGGGCCACCCGGGGGGCAAGGAAGAGGGATGGCAAGAACACCGGGTCGAGCGCCTTCATGCTCTTGTGGAGGCCGCTCTCCACCAGCAGCTTCATGAGCCGGGGGCCGATGACGGTGTACAGGGTGAAGAGCTGGTAGTAGGCCCTCCACTCCGGCATGTCGCCTACACCCTTGAAGAGCCAGGAGTCGATGTGCCCTCGCTCGGCCGCTTTCAGGGCTTCCAAGGACCAGTCTCCCGTCTCGAGGCCGACCTGGTTGATGTCCGTGCCTGGCAGGTAGGTCAAGAAGAAGGCCTTGATGACGTCCGGGCCACACTCCGAGTAGAAGAGCAAGGCGTCGTCTTGGTCCTTCTCGGTCTCCCCGGGGATGCCGAGGATGTGGTCGACGACCACCCAGACCCCATTGCGCTTGAGCGACTTGATGGCACGACGGACGTCTTCGGACGTCTCAGTGCGGGCCAGGACCTCGGTGCGCGAATGGTCATTAACCGTCTGCGTGCCCATGATGCAGTGACTGCAGCCGGCCTGGCCCAGCAGGTCCGCCACCTCCTCCGTGACGAGCTCTGGGTGGGTGATGATGGAAAAGGGCAGGCCCACCCGGTGAGGCCAGAGCTCCGCGAACTCCCGGAGCCAGCCCTTGTTGGCGGTAAACACCTCGTCGTGAAAGGTCACCGTCTCGATGCTGGGGTACTGAGCTCGGGCCCGCTCCAGCTCCTGGCAGACGTTCTCGGGGCTGCGCATGTTGCGGAAGCGGCCGCCATAGACCTGCTGGATCGGCTGATAGAAGCAGAATGAGCAGGAGTACACGCATCCC
>CAZQTQ010000328.1:5031-5446 GCA_964596025.1 uncultured Rickettsiales bacterium | reverse complement strand
GGCCCGCATGCGGGCTGGTTAGCCCAGGTTCCCGATCTCCTGCCCTCTTGTGATCTCGGCCTGGAGGGCCTCGGTCAGCCAGAGCAGTTGGCTCTCACTGACTCGATCCGTGAGAACCTCTAGCTCGAGCTCTTCGGTCTTGAGCACGATGCCGTACACCGGGGTAGAGCCCCGCGCGAACCAACGATCTCCGAGGTAGCCACCGCGGCACTCGGTGAGTTTCTCGGTGTGGATTCGATGCCTCAGCCGCATCACTCCCAGAGTGGCCTTGAAGTAGGTAAGTGAGGTGCCCTCGAGCACCAAGCGCTCCCGAAAGAGCAGCGTCTTGAGCTTCCAGATGACCGAAAAGCCAAAGGCGGTCAGGGACGTGCCCCCAAAGGGAACGCGGTGCTCCCTGGGGATGATCTCGAGTCCG
>CAZQTQ010000328.1:0-5021 GCA_964596025.1 uncultured Rickettsiales bacterium | reverse complement strand
TATCGCCGAGTAGACAAAGAAGGCCGAGGCGAGGAAGGACACCGCGAGCACTACGTCGCCGAGCATGTCCCGCCGCTTCTCGATGACCATGCGCCCCGCCGACCGCTCAAAGGAGAAGCTGCCCCGGGGACAAGGGGTTCCAGAGCCCATAGAGGCCTGCATCTGCATGTCCTGGGTCATCGCTCGCTCCCCCCAGCGGACTCGTCGAGCGCGCCTCCAGCCCCCGTTCCCAATGGGATGGGCTTCCCGTCCAGCTCGGCGCACAAGACCGCAAGGATCCATCTCACCAGCTCGGGGTTGCTAGAACGGAACCACTCTTGGGTTTCGTGGCCGGCCTGGACCGCCACCGCATACTCATCCCAGGACGGAGAACTGCCCCTCGTAAAGAGGCTGCTCTTCTTCCCCAAGGAGAGCTCGGAGATGGACACCAGCTGGTCTGGGGACAGCTGCCACACGACCCCGCGTCGACAGAACTCGAGCTGATCTGGCTTCCAGAGCACCCGCTCGCGCCGCACGTACTGCTGTTTGGAGAAGTAGAGGACAAGTAGGTAGAGCGCGCTCGTGACCATGATCAGGGGCAGCGACCACCCAACTACCGGCATCAGCGGCTCGAGCCACTCCACCTCGAACCGACCGACCGCCAACAGGCAGAGAGAGCCCACGACGCAGAGAACGAAGAGGACCCGAATCAGGACGATGAACCAGGGGACCCAGGTCCGAATGAGCAGACCCTGGGAGGTCCTCTGAGCGGTCACGAAGGGGGGCTTTGGCCCGAGTACCGGGGCTTGGTCTTCGGCGGCTTCGCCCAGGCCCGTCTCTTCCCGACCCAAGACCGAGCCAAGAGGGACGTCGTCTTCGCCGGCTTCGTCCAGGTCCGTCTCCTCCCGAACCAAGACCGAACCAAGAGACGGCCAGAGTACGGCTGTGGCCGCCTCCAGAGACCAGGTGAACCAGCGCAGGCCCTCTGGCGGGGCCTCGTTCGTGCTGGTGGACCGCGTAGCCCAACCCGCCATGTCGGCCCGACTTGCCTCGTCTTGGATGGCGGCCCAGAGACCGCCGGGGGTCCATACGAGAGAGCCGTCCCCGGCAAAATAGAGGTGCGTCATCCACTGCACGTAGGTGAACACCAGGCCGCTGAAGGCGCCCCAGAGGCCGATTACGAGCATGTTCTGGGGGCCTTCCCGGTTCGCAGTCAGCAAGGCAACCGAGACCAGGAGTCCCACCATCGCAACCGCGAAGAGGAAGGCCGCCAAGGAGTTGGCGTGGATGTGGAACTGCAGGAAGCCGTAGACCGCCGCCAGCACGCTGGTACCCAGGAACGAGGCCAGGCACACGAGCCAGGGACTGAACAGGGTGTCCTCTTCTTCTGCCGCTTGCAGGAGGTCGTCGGTCATCTTCGCCTCAACTTACGCCGGGGGCCTTCGTCCGGTCCAGACGGGCGAGCCCTCGGTCCCACCGACGGTGGCTCGCAGGAGCCGGATCACTCGTCGAGCTCGCGGTGGAAGCGCTCGATGGCCTGTACGGCCGCCTTCTCCCAGCGCAGGAGCCCAAACACCAAGCGCAGGACCCCCAGCCAAGAGACGTGGTGGAGTATCGTCAGCCGGCTCCTCAGCAGCCACCACCCATAGGGGATGGCCCACTTCTCTAGGTTCTGGGTCGAGACGAAGACGGCCGAAAAATAGTCCTTGGGCAGCTCGGGGTGCGGCACCGGCACACACTCCGCATTCTTGGTTTCTTCGTCGTCCTGCTTCAGCTCGATCACAGCCGTCAAGGCGGAGCTCATCAGCTGCTGGCACATCACCAGCGGCTGGAGCGTGATTCGGTCGCCGGCAAAGACGGGGACGGGCGGCCGCCGGGTGAGCCCGCAAGCGGTGCAGTCGATGTGCAGCACATCGGCATGAGTCGGTACCCTTCCCTTGTCCAAGACCAGCTCAGTCGGCTCGATCCGCTGGACCCTACCCATGCGGATGACATCCTTGATGCGCCGAATCTCCTGCAGTTCTTCCGGGCTGACCGTGGCGCATCGAAACCGAGTGGGCCAAATGCTCTCGTCCAGTCGCATGCCCCACTTGCCCGCCTCGGCGCGGCGAAAGAAGTCGGAGGCGTCCGAAGCCTGGGCAAAGGTCCGCAGCAGTCGTGGCAGCGACCGCGCCGCGAGCTCGGGCTGGAGGTAGTCCCGGTTAAAGAGCCACGCATCGTTGGAAACTATCCAGCTGATTCGGTCGGGATCCACCCCCCGCCACAGCAGAAAGAGGAGGGCGTCCAGCCCGGTCTTTCCCGCGCCAATCACCATGTAGCGAGACCAGGGCCGCTGGAGATCCGAGAGGCCATTGATGGGAATCAAGGTCATCCCCTCGGCCACGCCGTAGGCCGGCGGTCTCGTCGAAGGAACCGTGATCTTCGAGTAGGTCGCATCCACTATCTTGCGACGCACTGCGACCTCGTAGTGGCAATCTTCTACGACGAGCGAGCGAAACCTCCCCTCCCCTTCGTAGTCGCACTGGGGAAAGAAGCGGACCCGGCCGGTAGCGCAGAGCTTCTCGATCACCTGCTCGTAGTAGGCCAGGATCTTGGGTCCCGAAGCCAAGTCCTCGCCACCAGAGCCCAGGACTTCGGAGTTCACACCGTAGTAGGCAGCCGGTTGGTGGAGCCGGACAAAGCGGTAGTCGTCGTTCCAGTGGCCGCCCGTCTTGGCGCGCCGATCCACCAAGACCACGCGCAGGTCCCGGGTGCGCCGGACGATCTCGTCGGCAAAGGCCATGCCCATGGCACCCGCCCCAACAACGAGGTAGTCGGTCTCGAGACTCTGAACCACGCTTCAGCGCTCCGTTTACACCCACCCTTTGTGGGGTGCTACGACGTTCCAGCCAGCCATCGCGACGGGCCCACACGCCTAGTCAATGCAGGGTACTGCCATCCACGTCGCTCCGAGGTCGTCGCAGGAGGGGTCTGAATAGATCTCTCCCAGCTTGGTCACTTCCCCGGTGTCTACGTCGATGACGAGCAAGGACTCTTCGGTGCAGGCGTAGAGCTCGCCGGAGATCGGGTCCATCTCCACGCCCACGGTGGCGAAGGACTGATCCAACTCGGCTAGGAGCGAGGCCTCCCCCGTGTCCTTGTCGATGGCGTACAGGCGGTCGTCCCCTCCGTTGATGCCCAAGAAGCGCTGGCCTTTGTCGTCCCAGGTCAGACCGTGGGTACCCCACTCGACTCCAGTCCAGCCGATGGAGCTCAGCGAGGCGTCGGTCGAGTTGATGGACACGAGATCGTTGGTCGACCGGTCGATCCCAAAGAGGGCGGAGTAGTTGTTGGTCGCGATGCCGCAGATCGAGGCCGAGGGAGAATACGAACCGACCGAGCTCGCCTCCCCGCTGCAGGCGTCGAGCAACCAGAGGCTTCCACCGCTGGAGACGTAGATGCTGCCGTCGCGGGTAAAGACCGTAGAACAGAAGCTCACCTCGGGGGTGACCGCGGTGATCGGCGTGCCCTCACCAGTCACCTCGTCGACGAGCAGCAGCTGGTGGCTGGTGTCGTCGATGGTGACCAGGGTCGTGGTCGGACCATCGGGCGACCCGTCGTCGTCGCCCCCCGAGCCGCCGCCGCCCGCGTCGTCGTCGTCGTCGTCGTCGTCGTCGCCACCTCCCCCGTCGCCGTCCCCGTCGTCGGCCGGTGCGCTGTCGTCATCCGATGCGGTGGCAAAGGGGCTGTCTTGGCGCCCATCCTCCAGGCCAAATTCATCGAAGCAACCGGGGCCGAAGAAGACCAGAATGAGGAGCAAGCTGCGAGCAAGCCACCGATCGCTGGGGGGACGCATACCTCGATCCTAGCCAGGACGGACGCCGGTCCCAAGTACGCTAGTCTGCAATCATGCTCCCAACCGTGTTCTGGCCCCGGTTTGCCCTTTGTGTCCTGGGCCTCTGCCTCTGCCTCATTCTCCTCAGCTGTCAGTGGATCCTTCCCGAGTCCGTACAGTGCGACTCAGACACCTACGAGCGCTGCGAGCGCTTCGCAGGCTTCGTCTGTGACCTCGATGCAGGGCACTGCACCGCCGGCAGCGGGAGCCCGAGCGGGGGCGACGTAAGCGCTCCGGACAGCATCGACGAGAATGTCCAGGACCCCATCACCGACGACGACGACGCCGGTGACGACGACGCGACCGGAGACGACGACGCGACCGGTGACGACGACGACGACGACGCGGGCGGCGATGATGACGACGATGTCCCGTCAACAGGTCTCGGCATCAACGCTATCTCCATTCTTTGGGCCCTCAATGTGGACGAAGCAGAAGTCACGGCAACATTCCACGTCACCTACTGGGCTGTAGCAAACGAGGTAGATATCTGTCGTCAACAGTTGGAGGCGACTTCTGGCACCGCGACGTTCGGCGAGGGCAAGGACGCGGACCGTGGCTCGGACTGCAGCCGGTGCACCGGCACTCTGGCTTTCGACGAGGAATCTGTATCGGACGTAACGTACACGGCAGACGGCTGCACCCCTGGGCAAATTACACTCCCCGACAACAAGTTGACCCTGGGCGAGAAGCTCTTGACCTCGGTCGCGAATGGGGGCTACGGCGACTTGTTGACCCTCGGACTCATCGACTTCGCTTCGTTCGAGGAGATGAACCTAAGCATGGACGTCGAGGGCGACACGGACGCCGTTTGGCTAAGCAATATGACTTTTGGGGGGGGCTTAGAACTAGAACTTGTCCAGATCGGCTACGTAAACAGCGCGCAAGGAACGCTGACGGCTGCTGGCAACATCGACGCGTACGCCAGCGCTTCGGGTCCCGGCTCCTCCTGGCATGCCTGGATGACAGTCTTGATGGATCCGCAGGCAAACTCCCACGAGGGCGCGGACCTCCAGGGCGACTACACGGGCTATGGCTGGTGGCAACCCAGTGCCCCGGAGGAGTACTCGCAGTAGAGGCCTCCGGACGAGCGACTGGGGCCTCCCCCTAGCCGCGTCGCCGCCGCAGGCCCAGCCCAAGGGTCACAAGAGCCAGGACCAACCCGAGT
>CAZQTQ010000327.1:0-5465 GCA_964596025.1 uncultured Rickettsiales bacterium | reverse complement strand
GCAGGGGCAGGGGCAGGGGCAGGGGCAGGGGCAGGGGCAGGGGCAGGGGCAGGGGGTGGAGAGCTTAAGACAGCTCGTCTTAGGCGCCGTTGTCCTCCGGTCGGGACTCTCCTCCTGACTTGGCTTCATCGACCGAGACCTGGAGGACCGATCCGAAACGGAAGAGGGCGGCAGCCCCCAAGCCGACAGCGAACCACAGCGTGCAGAATCGAACGATGAAGGACGCTGCGGTCGCTACCTCATGGGACAGGTTGTCGACAAACTGCCGAGCGATCTCGATGAGGCCTATGTCGGTGGGGCCAATGCCGCCGGGCGAAACCACCCCTAAGACGGTGGAGAAAGCGTAGGCAAAGACGGAGAGGTCCAGGCCCACCCCCTCGACGCCGAAGCCGCGGAAGGCAAAGAAGTACTCCAGGCACTCGCAGTACCAGGACACCGTGGCGAGGAGGAGGCCCGGCACCAGGGCACGAAGCCCAAGCAAGGCTCGGGAGGAGTCGAGCATCTCCCCCACCTTTGGCGCGATGCGCTCGCCGAAGGGGAGGCGGACCAGG
The DNA here is from genome assembly GCA_964596025.1 of uncultured Rickettsiales bacterium. Classification (GTDB taxonomy): domain Bacteria; phylum Myxococcota_A; class UBA796; order UBA9615; family UBA9615; genus CAZQTQ01. Next base: position 4,914 of record CAZQTQ010000327.1, on the reverse strand, counting down.
AGGCGGAGGGAGAGCCCGGTCAAAGGCCGGCTCTGGAGGACAACGAGGGCCACCCCAATCACCACTCCGCTGCCGATCAGAATGGGGAGCGCGCGGGGTCCGCCAAAGGACGAGACCCCAAGTGAGGCGAGAAGGAGCAGGGCGAGGAGGTCTCCGACCCGCTCGGCGAAAACGACCGGGGCCGAGGTCGCCATCGGGACTCCATCGCTCTCCTTGAGAAGGTAGGACTTCAGGAACTCACCGACCTTGCCGGGCGTAATGGTCATGGCAAGGCCCGAGAGGAAGATGGCGACTGAGGTGCGCCAGGAGACGCGGATCCCCAGAAGACGGAGGTAGTACTCCCAGCGTAGGAAACGAAGGGCGTAGTTCACCAAGCTGAGTGCTAAGAGGACCGGCAGCCACTCCCAGGCGAAGCGGCCGAGGGCCGCCGCAACCTCGTTCCAGCCGATCGCCAGGGTGTACGCGAGGTAAATGCCAGCCGCGAGGGCCAGACCGAGCAGGAGCCCGGTCCGGAAGCGGCTGAGGATGGTGGGAGACGCCTTGGATCGCACCGAGTTCAGCCTTCGCCTCAGGCCCGCAGCGCAGCGAGGCGGTGCTCGAGGAGCCCGATTCGGTCGTTTCCCCAGAACATGTCGTCGCCAAGAAACCACGTGGGGGCTCCAAAGGCACCGCGGTCGATGGCTTCCTGGGTCTGGGCCATGAGAGAGGCCTTGACCTCGGGGTCGGCAGGGGCCGCCAGGAGGGTCTCGAGATCCCCACCGGCCTGTTGGATGCAATCCTCCAAAAAGGCCTCGTCTTGGAGATCGCGCCCCTCGACCCAATAGCCGGAAAAGAGGACCGCTGCGAGCCGTTCTGCCATCGCGGGGTTCCGGCGCTCAGCGGCGATGAGGGTGCGCTGGGCGCGGAGGCTGTTGGAGGGGAAAAGGGGACTCATCGAGAAAGCCACGCCGTAGTAGGAGGCCCATCGCTCGAGATCGTTCAGCAGGTAGAGCCCCTTGGCGGGAACTGAGCCCGGCATGGTGTTGCCCGACCCCTTGAACACGCCCCCGAGGAGGAAGGCCCGCAGGCGGACCTCAACTCCGCTTCGTTTCCGGAGGGCAGGCACTTGGGTAAAGGCGAGGTAGGAGTAGGGCGAGGCTGTGTCGTAGAAGAGCTCGATGCACGGAGTCGACATGGCCGGGAGGATAGCGGGGCCGCCGGAGCGGCGCGCGCCCGGCCGGAAGAAGGGGCGGTGCGGAGGAGCCTGGCTAGAAGACGCGCGCTGCGCGAAGAGCGGTGACCTTGTAGTTCTCCACCGTTACGTGCAGGCCGATGGGATGGCAGCAGAGGGGACAGACCGCAGGTGGGGCAACGAAGAACGTTGGGGTAGGCCTCGCCGAGATTTGGCCAGTCGATGACACGCATCGGGCCCTCACCCCAGACGGTCCACTCGCCGTGCTCGGTCGTTTCCATTGCATACCTCCGGCCGGACGCGGCTACGCCTAAGTCATTGAAATAAAAGCTCAATTTCCCCCAACTGATCTGAGCATACAGGGGTGGGCGGGGATCGAGCAAAGAAAAAATGGGGCCCGCAGATCCCCTCTGGCGGGGAACCTGAGAAGCGCCAGCCCGGCAGAACACCAGGGTGCGGGCAATACCCAGGACGGGTTCTGTCCCGGGTGCCTGGCAAACTGCCATTCGGGTCCAGGATGGAGGTGCGAATGCAGGTCCATTGCCAGCCGTCTACGCCAGGGGTACGGTGCGAACTTCCCCGGGACGAATCCGTGTACCCATCCGGCGACAGCCCCGAAGCTTCCCTCGACTCCGCTCGGCTCCAGAGCTTACTGCGGACGGTCTTCCTGCACCGGAACTTCCGACCCGGTCAAGAGCCCGTCGTTCGACATGCCGCAGCGGGCGGAGACTCGCTGGTTGTGATGCCCACGGGCGCCGGAAAGTCGCTGTGTTTCCAGCTGCCTGCCCTGTACCGGAAGGGCTTGGCGCTGGTTGTCTCGCCCCTGATTGCGCTCATGAAGGACCAAGTTGATGGTCTGCGCGCTCTCGGCGTGAAGGCCAGCTACGTCAACTCCTCCCTCGATTCGAAGGAACGGGAAGCTCGCCTCCAGGCTGCCCTCGCCGGCGATTTGGACCTTCTCTACGTGGCGCCCGAACGGTTCCGGGGGGGCGGCTTTCAACGGCGGCTGGCAAGCACCGAGATCGGCTTGTTCGTCGTCGATGAGGCGCATTGCGTATCCCAGTGGGGACACGACTTCCGGCCCGATTACCTGCGGCTGGGCCGAGTGAGGGAGGTTCTCGGCTCACCACCCACGGTTGCGGCCACGGCAACCGCCACGGCAGCGGTACGCGAGGACATCCTTCAGGTGCTCGGCCTGGAGTCACCCGGCATCTTCATCACCGGATTCGATCGTCCCAACTTGCACCTCTCGGTTCAAAGGGCTCGGAGCAAGGCCAACAAGCTGACGGCGGTCCAGGCGATCCTGGCTGGCAACAAGACCCCGGCAATCGTCTACTGCGCGACACGCCGTTCCGTGACCGAGGTCCAGGCTCATCTCCTGCGCTCAGGCATCTCCGCTGCGGCTTATCACGCGGGCTTGGACAAAGAGGAACGCAGTCGAACCCAGGAACAATTCATGGGGGGGAAAGGCGAGGTCATCGTCGCCACCAACGCTTTTGGGATGGGTATCGACAAAGAGAACATCCGCGCCGTCATCCACTTCGAGATCCCGCGAACGATCGAGGCCTATTACCAGGAGATCGGGAGGGCTGGTCGCGACGGCAAGCCCTCGACCGTGGCACTGATGTACCGCCCCGGTGACCGAGCAGTACAGGAGTTCTTCATCGACAACGCCCACCCCCCGGAGTGGGTGGTCTCCTCGTTGTGGGCCGTCTTGGAGGAGGCGGGTACAGATTCCGTCTTCCGCTCTCAAAAGGCGCTCTCGGAAGCGGTGGGAAGCGGGTTGTCGGAGCGTACGCTCGGAACCGCGCTACGGTTGCTCGAGCGAGAAGGCTGGGTTGAGCGGCTACCGGTTCGGGAGGGCATGGCTGAGGTCCGCTTCCTCGCCGGAATGAACTCAGTCCAAGGCCTGGGCTCTTCAGGACTGCCGAGACTCCTCCATCAGGCCTTAGTGGCCCTGCGGGAGTCCGGGGGGCATCCGGTGGACCCGAACCGCGGCCAAGCGCCCGGAGGGCACACCGACGAGTTCTGGGAGCAGGTCGGAGCAAGGGGGCCCGAGCGGGACCCATCAAAGGCCCACCAAGGGCAACTTGCCCTCCTCCCCGAATGCATTCCTGTCCATCTGCCGCGAATTGCTGCCGATCTGGAAGTCGACCGCCCGCGTCTGGCGGGAGCCCTCCGGCGCCTGGAGACCCTCGGCATGGTGGAATGGACACCGGCCGAGCGCTGCAGTGGAGTGCGCTTGCTACGCAAGGGCAGGCCCTTTGATCTCGACTTCGGACCGCTCCGGGAGCGGCGGGCCTTTGAGATGCGGAAGTTGGATCAAATGGTGGGTCTTGCCGAGCTGACGGAGTGCCGCAGGCGGCGGATCCTGCAGTACTTCGGCGAAGAGCCTCCTTGGGAGCAGTGCGGCTCCTGCGACGTATGTATAGGGGGGGGGGAGGAATCGAGCCGGCCGCGACTCCTCAGCCCCGACGAGGAGACACGGGTTCGAAAGGCCCTCGCCTGCGTCGCGCGGATGGGCAACGGCCACTCCGCAACCATGGTGGGAAAGGTGCTCTGTGGCTCCTCGGCCAAAAACATCAAGAGCATGGGCTTTGACAGCCTCTCGACCTACGGAATCCTCGACAAATTGACCATGGACGAGGCGATCGGAGTCTTGAGGGCCCTAGTCCGTTCGGGCTGTCTGGTGGAGACCGAGGTGCGACGACCGGTGCGCGGTCTCGAGCGCCGGTACCGAGTACTCAACCTGAGCGAGTTGGGCCAGCGGGTGATGCGCCAACAGGAACCGGAGTTCCAGATGGCGCTGCCTGCCGTCGGGGCAACGGCCCGGGCCGCGGCTCGTAACCCCAAGTCGAAAGGGGCTGGCGCAACGGCCCGAAGCACAGAGGTGATCCTCCTCGAGCCGGACCAGCAAGCCTTGTACGACCAACTGCGTGCCGTGAGAGCCCGGCTCTCAAACGAGGCGGGGGTCCCGCCCTATACCTTGGGCTCCAATCGCCTGCTCCGCGCCATCGCCCAAACCCGCCCCCGCGACCGCGCCGCCAGCCTGGCTCTCCCGGGTATGGGCGAGCGGATGTTCGAAAAGATCGGCCTGAAGTTCTTGGCGGTCGTAGAGGACGCGGCCTACGAGCCACAGGGCGAGGGAGGACCGCCCGCGGCCATACCTCCTGTACCGGAGCGCATGGATCACCTTGGGGACTAGCGAGGGTAGTGGACAGATGAGGAGCAACGCCGAGGCCTTGGAAGCGGGGCGGATCAGGCTGGCGGATCGAGGCTTCAACCTCTTTGGTGCTCTGCCAACGGCCACTTGGAGCAAAAGCTGGGGCGACGACGGCGAACTGAGCGAGATCTACCCTACTACCGTCGTCGTAGCCTCCTCTGGACCCCAGCTCTGGCGTTGCGTCGAAGAAGCGGGCCTCCTGCAGCGAGAGCACCCCATCGACGACTTTGCGCTGGAAGCCATCGAGGCCTTCTGCGATCACAGCCTCGCTGGAGTGAATCCACCGATCCCGCATCGAATCCTCTGGCCAACAGATGTGGGCCCACCGGTACCCGTAACGCAGCTTGGCGAGCTCTTGGCCTGGAGCCATCGCTCCCCTATGGGGCTAGGAATCCACCCCGAGCAAGGGCTTTGGTTCGCCTACAGGGCGGTAGTCTTGGTCGGCCTGTCCGCTCCGATGACGCAAGTGGAGACCACCAACTCCCCCTGCATCAGCTGCGCCGACAGCCCTTGCATCCCG
>CAZQTQ010000326.1:1878-5468 GCA_964596025.1 uncultured Rickettsiales bacterium | reverse complement strand
AGGCGGAGCATACTGGCCTTTGGGAGACCAAGCTAGGGTTCGGAGATCACCGAGAGCCGGACGCGTTCCCGCTTTGAACCCCAATCCCCCGGCCTCGCTTCAAAGACCCCCGGTATGGGGGTTCCGCAGGCACTGCAGGTCCCCTCTTCGCTCAGCCGCCACTCCAACATTCGGTACCAGTCGCGAACGACAAGCTCAAGGCCACAGGAGGGACAAGTCGTGGTGTCTCCGTCCCGATCGTGGACGTTGCCGGTGTAGGCGTAGTGGAGGCCATTGGCGCGGGCGATGTGGCGCGCCCGACGCAAAGTCTCAGCCGGCGTCCGGTCCTTGTCCCGCATCTTCCAGTCCGGGTGGAAAGCCGAGAAGTGGATGGGGACGTGAGTTCCCAACTCACGGGCGACCCACTGGGTGAGTGCGTCCAACTCCTCCGAAGAGTCATTCTCGTCGGGAATGAGCAGGGTCGTGATCTCCACCCACACCTCTGTCTCGTGAACGAGGTAGCGCAATGTGTCCTGGACCACTCCAAGCTGCCCCCCGCAGATCTTCCAGTAGAAGTCCTCGCTGAAGGCCTTGAGATCGACGTTTGCCGCATCCATGTAGCGAAAGAACTCCTGCCGCGGCGCCTCCTGGATGTAGCCGGCGGTAACGGCCACGTTGCGGATCCCCCGCTCGCGGCAGGCCTGAGCTGTGTCGACGGCGTACTCGAGGAAGATGATCGGATCGTTGTATGTAAAGGCGACGCTGCGGCAGTTGTTGTCCAGTGCCGCCTGCGCCAACGAGGCCGGTTCGGCTCGGTCCGCCAGCGTGTCGACCTCGCGGCTCTTGCTGATGCTCCAGTTCTGGCAGAAACGGCAAGCGAGGTTGCAGCCCGCAGTCCCGAATGACAGCACTGGAGTCCCCGGCAGGAAGTGATTCAGCGGCTTCTTCTCGATGGGATCGATGCAGAAGCCACTGGAGCGACCGTAGGTGGTGAGGACAATGGCGTCGCCCTCACGCTTTCGCACAAAGCAGAGCCCCCGCTGGCCCTCCTGGAGCGCGCACTCGCGGGGGCAGAGCTCGCAGACGACCCGTCCTCGGGCCTCGCGACGCCAGTAGCGCGTGGGGTGCGCAGTTTCCGGGAGGCCCGTCATTCCGCCTCAATCCAAATCGCGCTGGTCCAACCCCGCTCCTGGATGGTCTTTGGCACGGTCTCGTCCGAGCAGCCTTCGGGCCGTGACCCCTCGGGCAGAGACAGGCACTGGCGGGTACTCCACCGACAGACGGGGTCTTCAACCGCCCGTAGGTAGTAGAAGGCCTCTTGTTTTGGGTCGTAGGAGCTGTCTTCCCAGACGGCACAGAGGCTCATGCTCCCCGCCGCCTGGACCTCGCACGTGCTCTCATCGACCGTGGCCTCATTGTCCCCGCCGGCGATTCCGTGGACCTCGAGTTGCCGCTCCCCTGAAGAATTCACCCACCCCTTGATGATCTGGAGGCGCTGCAGGGGGATGCCCGGCTGGGAATCGGTCCCAGGATCTGCGTGAGCCAATGCGAAAAAGCGTGGACTGGCCCCCGGGGCGCCTCCGCTGAGTGTTGACCCCATTGGGACTCCCCGGCCGTAGCCTTGCTCCAAGAAGTCGGACGTGTCGCACATCGACTCGTCGAAGTCCCAGCCACCGAAGAAACGCAGCGTCATGCGCGGCCCGCTCGTCCCGTAGGCCTCACGCCGGAGCATCGCATCAAAGAGCGCATCCCGATCGTTGGATTCGGCCCAGATCGCGGCCAAGCCGCCGGGATTCGTCCGAATGCCAGCGGGCCTGAGTCCGGAAGGACTGAGCCGCTCCTCAATCGTGTCCTCGTCCGCCCCCACGTGGCCCACAAACGCGCCCTCATCGACGAGTCCGGGAGTGCCCAGGTGAGTGTCGGTGCTGCCGACCACCCCCAGGGCAAGCGGGTTCACGCCGATCCGTCCTTTCTCCTCGAGCCCATCCAGCAGGATGTCCCGCAACAGGTCGGAGCGAGAACCGCAGCCGAGGCCGATCATGCCGCCGGTTCCCGGGCTGCCGTCGCAGGGTGTGAGCGGCGGAGGTCGGACCTTCTCGAAGGAGCAGAGTTCGTCGGTCGCCCCCGTCAAGGTAGACAGCCCATCCATGCACTCCGCGGACCCCTTGTGCTGAATGATCTCGAATAGCGGCTCCATGCGCGCCCGCAAGCGGGCCGCCTCCTGTTCGCTCTCCAGGCCAAGCCACGGAGCCGGCGAGAGCGCAAACATCTGGCCGTTGCTGAGGTTCGAGTTGTGCGGAATCACGAGTGCGTCGCACCCCGTATCGGCACCGATACAGTCCGACTGGAGGGCCAGCCACAAGTTGTCGGGGTGGATGGAGTCCATGTAGGTATACGGCAGGTCTGGGACCATGACGTTCCGGAAGAGGACGTTGCGGTGGAGGTTGCTGACGCTGGTGGCACCGGTCCATTCGTAGCCGACAAAGGTCGAGAAGCCGCATGCAGCACTGCGGTCGTAGTGGTCTTCTGCCGCGTCCTGAATCCGCTGCCACACCTCCCCCGCAGCAGCCAAGCAATCAAAGGAGCCGCCGCAGAGCTCGGGCAAGCGGCTGGGCTTCTCCAGGCTCAAGATCGTCCCGATTCGGGTCACTGCGGCTGCACCGTCCGCCCGAAAGTCCTCGCAATCCGCGCTGGAATAGAGGGTGGAGCTGGGATCGGTGCATCCCAGGACCTCTCCGAGGAATTCGGCGTGGTCCGTGACCGCAGCAAAGTCCAGGGGACGGTCGAGCTGAACCGTCACCGTGCCTTCGCCCTGTGCATCCAGCGGCGCGACCTGGAGCGCCTCCCCCTTCGCAAAGCGATAGGCCTCGTCCGGCGTAGTCCGGACGTCGCCAAACCAGGCGTCGAAGGAATGGGCGGTGTGGACGTGAAGGTCGCCCCAGTACAGATTGCGGAAGGGACTGGTATCCGTGCAGGGCTCGCGCGCATCGGGCAGGACTACGGGCTCTGCCTCCGGCTCGCATCCACCAACAAAGCCCGCGGCGAGCAGAAAGATGAGTGCAGCAGGCCGTCTCATCCTCCACCACCCCAAAAGGCGGACACCCGCTCGAGAGTCCATACTGTCGCCGCCGAACCCATAGCGTAGGGGAGCAGCGGGCGAATAGGCAGCCGTCCCTCCCGCCACCAGCGTGCCGGCAGACATACGAGGGCGACGAAGGCCAGCTGCCCGCATTCCAGCCCGAGGTTGAAACCGAGGAGAGCCCACGGGGCACCCTGCTCGGTCATCCCCAGGTCGCTCAGGGCCCCAGCGAAGCCGAAGCCGTGCACCAATCCAAAACCAAAGGCAACCGCCCAGGGGGCCCGCCGAACGAGGCCAGACTCTGTCCCAACCACCAGTTCACGCGCCAGAAGCACCACCGACAACGCGATGACCGCCTCGACTGGCGGGCCCGGGAGCTGCAGGCCACCCAGAACACTGCCGGCCAGGGTGATGCTGTGCGCCACCGTAAAGGCCGTGATCGCCGCAACCAGCGTTCCAAGACGAGCAATGAGCAAGACCAGCCCCAGAACAAAGGCGATGTGGTCCCAGCCGAAGGCAAAGTGCTCGATGC
>CAZQTQ010000326.1:0-1868 GCA_964596025.1 uncultured Rickettsiales bacterium | reverse complement strand
ATGCCGAGCACGATCCAGTTCCCAAGCCCACTGGCCCGCTCTCGGGTTCGCCCCGCCAGGCCGACCGTCTCCGGCTGCCACGGGCCGCCGTCCGGGGCCAGGATCGCAGTCCGTTCAAGACCCTCACTGGGACGAAAGCGGAGAATGACCTCCACCTCCGCCTGCTCGATCCCCGCCACCGAGATGGTCCCGGGAAAGCCGCCCGTTCCGCAGTCGATCTGCCAGCTCTGGGGGGTCCTTCGGCTGGTGCAGCTTTCGGGAAACACCGGAATGAGCAGGAGACCCTCCTGGGCAGCTGAGGGGGGCTCCCGCCAGCGCACCGACCAGGTCCCCGGCTGTCCTTCGCTGAGAATGAGGAGGCCCGGGTCAAAGGCATGGGCGTGGGCTTCTGGAAGCGCTAGGCCCAGCAGCAGCAGGACCGAGGCACCAGCGGTGGCCAACAGCGAGCAGAGCCGCCCCGGCGCAGTGCTCTGCCGATCAGCCCCCCCCTCTGCCTCCCCGTGAGTCCGGCAACTCACGGGGACTTCCCTAGCCCTTCAATCTGGTAGAGGCCGCGCAAGGAGTCGATGGCCTCTCGGGCGGCCCGACCGCGCTCGTGATCGATCCAGTCCTGCCGGGCTCGGGCGCGGAGCATGTCGTCTGAACCGCTGCCCCCCTCCCGGATGGCGTCTACCCGCACGGCGTGCCAGCCAAACGACGACGGCAAAAGCCCCCAGCGCTGGGGCTCCCGATTGGCCAGCTCCCGGGAAAAGGAAGCCCCAAAGAGGGATGCGTAGTCCGCGAGGCTGCGGTACGAGAAGATCTGCCCGTGAGCAAAGGGGTGCCCGCGACCGGCGGGGTCCCCTCCCCCCCTGAGTTCCTCCAGAAGGGCGCGCGCGTCGAGCTCGGGGTCGTCGCTCTCGTCCCCCGAGATGAACGCCTGGGTGATGGCGAACTCCTGCTCGCGGGCGTAGCGCTCCGGTCGATCCTCCATCCAGCGTTCCAGCTCCTCGGCGGTCGGCTCGGAGACCTCGCTCCCCTCTTCGAGGAGGAAGCGCATCTTCTGGACGACTCGGCGGCGCACGATGGGATCCCCCCGATCCAGGCCGAGGGTCTTCCCTTCTCGGAACAGCAGCTCCTCTTCGATTTCCGCCGCAAGCAGCCCCTCCCGCTCTGCGGCATCGGGTGCCCGGCCGTGCAAGGCGCCAAAGCGTGCCTCCAGGGCCGCAATGCGGGCCTCGCTGAGGACAATGGAGTGCTTCCCGGGTTCGGCTGGTCGCAGCCCCCAGAGAAGGAAGATTAAGAGCGCGAGCAGCACAAAGTGGAGGAGGGGCTCCCGCGACAAGGACCCGAGATCAGCCACCAGACGTCCCGTCGGTCTCGGGGGGGCGGACCCGGACCGCCTCGCAGGGAATCCTCCGAACCTTCCGCACCCTCACGAGGGAGGCTCTTCCCGGCCAAGAGTAAAGACTCCGCTCACCGGGAGGCGCAGAATCAGGCCTGTCGAGGGTACGGGGCCGGGGGTTCCCTGGAAGCCAACCGGCCAACTGCAGGGACCGAAAACCTTGGGTTGGCGCATCCTTCTCTCCCCCGTCGAGAAAGCCTAATGAGAACCGGAGGCCACGCCAACCGCCGATCCCGAAGAATCGGGGCAAGGAGGGAGAGCAGACCGTCTAGGGAGCGACGAGCTTGTTGAAGGCCGAGTCCCCCCAACAGCTCAGGAGGCCCCCCACACTCGCAGCGCAGGTGTGCAGATCACCGGCACCCACCGAGACGAAGCTGCCCGTGGTGGGAGCATTCGTGACCTGTCCTAGATCTGCGGCACTGCCGTCGTCGACTCCCCAACACAAGAGGGATCCTGAGGCCGACAGGGCACAGCTGTGGTCCTG
>CAZQTQ010000325.1:3243-5469 GCA_964596025.1 uncultured Rickettsiales bacterium | reverse complement strand
CGCCATCGACGCGGGGTAGAGCTGGTTGGCTTCCCAGACGACCGTCGAGGTGCCCTTGCCCTTCACCTTGATCTGCTCGCCCTTGGCGTGGACGATTTCGGTCGTCAGCGTCGCCGCGAAACCGTTGGGGTTCATTTGTGTGATCTCATAGGTCGTGGTGTTGACGACCGTCATCATCATCATCTTGAAGGGCAGCACTGTCCGCCACTTGGCCCCAACCCCGACGGCATCTGAGGGAAGGCGGATCGCATTTTTTCCGAACTCCGAGGCCATCATGGACATCAACCCGCGGAGTCCGTGCCCATCCGACTCGGGTTCACCAAACACCATCTGTCCGTCGTGCAACACCGTCCCCTTGAGGGTGATGGACGAAGGCATGCCCGTATCCGGATAATCCGGGGGTGGCGGCGGGAGCTCTACCGTCATCTCGAAAGCCCAGCCGTCCTTCGCGTTGCCTTCACCAATCTGCCAATCGAAACCGCCCTTCTGGGCCGGCTGTTCCACCACGCCAGCGGACCCGCTGCGGATGGTGGACTCGCTCGTCATCTCTGCCCTGCCCTTGCTCCCGGCCTCGAGCTCCATCGAAAGGACCCGGTGAGGGGCCGCTCCCTTCTCGAGGAGGGTTAGCGCCGAGTCGTCCGAAGCTGTGGTCCCTGCGCGCGCTGACTCTGTGTCCCAGAGGACGGTCAAGCTCAGAAAACAGATCGCGACCAACGAGAGGTCTCGATACGAAGGTGTGTAGATCATTGACTGTCCTCCCGGGGTACTCGATAGGGTCGGCGCCATCCGAACCCCCAGGATCCGATCAATCCTCGAAGAAAGTGGCACCGGCCGTCGACGTGTCAATTGTGCCCCAAGCTGCGAGCGAAGACATGCCGACGAACCGGAACGTGCTTGCCAGAGCAACGGGTTCCGTCCTGTCGCGACGGGAACCGTCGCATACGGCCGGAGCTTGGTGTTGCTCAGGACCCAGCCTCCACGTCAACGAGGTGCCCCGCTTCTATGCCCTTGCTGTGTTGTTCGACGAAGAGCATTCGGAGTCGGTGTGGGTGACAGCATCAACCAGCTTGCTCGCCGCTGTGGAACTCCATCCTGGCCCCATGTCGGATGCTCGACTGAGCTTGACCGCCCTCGGAGGCGGCACCTATGTTGCCCGCCCATGCCGGGTTTCCCCAACCTCGACCTCAAAGAGCAGATCCACGACTTCTGGAACGCAGAATCCTGTGGCAGCCGCTACCTGGAAGGCGAGAGCCCACTCATGCGCTTCCGGAGCCATTCCGAGGCGCGCTACCGCATGGAGCCCTTCATTCCGAGATTTGCGGGGTTCGAGGAGAGCAACGGTAAGCAGGTGCTCGAGGTCGGCGTCGGGCTGGGAGCCGACTTCGTCCGCTGGTTGCAAGGCGGGGCACACGCAACGGGAGTCGATCTAACACCGGCCGCGATCGAACAGACCCGAGAGCGGGCGGCACTGGAGGGCTTTAACGAGGTCAAACTCCGGGTCGCAGATGCTGAAGACCTGCCCTTCGACGACAACAGCTTCGACATCGTCTACTCCTGGGGCGTCCTCCACCACACGCCCAATACACAGACCGCCATCGACGAGGTCCACCGGGTTCTGAAGCCAGGGGGCCGAGCACGGGTGATGATCTATCGTCACCCAAGCTGGGTAGCCGCGATGCTGTGGACGAGGCACGGGCTGCTCAAGGGGAGGCCCCTGGTATCCGTCCGCGATCTCCTGGCTCAGAAATTGGAGAGTCCAGGCACCCAGGCCTTCGTGGCCGACCAAGCACAGGCGCTCTTTGAGCGCTTCGATGAGGTCATCCGCTTCGAGCCACAACTCGGACCGGCCGACACGCTGGAGGTGATGCCGTCATCGAAGTACCAAGGCGGCTTCTACCGGCTTGTCTGGGCGCTTTGGCCGAGGTGGCTCATCCGCCTCATCGGTAACCGCATGGGCCTCTATTGGCTTGTCGAGGTCCGCAAGTAGCGAAGGCCCAGACCATCCGGTGCACAATTTTCACCTCGTATCGACGGATCCCGGTCCATGACTGACCGCGTTCTCCTGATTCATCAGAACTTCGTCTGGGGCCAAGATGCAGGCAATCGGCGTGCGCTTCGTCAACTAACGGCGCTTGCTGACGCTGGCTATTCGGTCGACGTCCTCTGCAGTTCTGTCACCTATTGGGGTGAACGTCGGACCGGAGACAGCAACACGGTATCTGTGCA
>CAZQTQ010000325.1:0-3233 GCA_964596025.1 uncultured Rickettsiales bacterium | reverse complement strand
CGGCCGGTCTGGGCCGAAAAGTCGAGCACGGTCCTACCTGGAGTTCTTGCGGAGGGCTTCGGCGTATCTGAGCCGACTGGAACGACCGTCTTGGGTGCTTGCGACAACTCCTCCTCTTCCTCAAGTGGCTCTGTCGATCTGGGCAGCTCTTCGTTGGCGGGCGCCGCTGATCCTGGAGGTGCGCGACCTCTGGCCAGCATGTCTCCGGTTCGAGGGGCTGGTCCGCTCCTCTGTCGTACTGCTTGGGTTGGAGTGGCTTGAAGCCACCGTCTACGACTTCGCTGACGGCGTCTTGGCGGTTTCGCCTGCGTTTGTCCCCTACCTCTGTGGGATGGGAATCGATGAAGCCAGCGTTTCCGTTTTGCCTACGGGCTGTAGCACCGTTGGAGTCGAGCCTGTGGGTGGGAAGGCCTGGCGTGAGGCACAGGGCCTGGTGGGAAAGACCCTTGTGTTCTACGGGGGCTCCTTTAGCACCCCATACCGCATACCAGAGCTCATCAAAGCGGCCGAGGAAAGCCTGGACAGGTGTCCCGAGGTTGTCTGGGTTCTTGCGGGTGCAGGGCTTCACCGAGAGTTGGTTGAGGCGGCAGCAGAACGCCTGCAGAACCTCCGCTATCTGGGACCACTCCCTCCGTCGGGACTCGCTGAGGTGCTCTCGGCTGTAGACATCGGCCTGGTGTCGCTGCGGGCCACGCCATTCTACGAAGCCGTCTTGCCCGGAAAACTCATGGACGTGATGGCTGCGGGGATCCCCGTGTTGTCCTGGGTTGACGGACAGACAGGGGTCCTCCTGAACGAGAGCGGCGGTGGACTGGTGGCTGCCGGAGGCGACGTAAACGGATTGCTCGACGGGCTGGAGGAGCTGTGTGCGGCTGGTGAGGAGGGCCGGCGGGCAATGGGAGAGAGTGGCAGGCGCTGGGCCTCCGCACACCTCGACGGCCAGGTCCTGGCCGAGCAATGGGCGGAGGGCTTGGCAGCCTCACTCACCGGAGCTCAAGGCGGAGGAGTGATGAGGTTTCTTTTGTCGGCAGTACGCGGCGCCCGAGCCGCTCTTGGCGGCCGCTCGTCCCGGATCTTGGGTCCTCTGATGGGGCCCGGGGCCGGAGGAAAACCCGCAGTTGCGATGAGGCGCTGGTTGGAACAGCGGCGCTCGATCGAGTCTGGGCCAGCACGCTCTTGAAGGCCGCCGTCTCCCATTGATCGGCGGTTCAGCCGCTCTCTGCCTTCCCTGCCCCCTCCATGAGGTGCCCGACAAGAAAGGCCGCGATTGCGTCGGTGTCGTTGGGCCCAATCACGACATCCGCGCACTCCCGAACCCGGGGGTGGGCGTTGCCCATCGCCACGCCGAGGCCGCTGGCCTCCAGTAGCTCGATGTCGTTTAGGCCGTCTCCAAAGGCAACCGCGTCGTTGGGCTCGATGCCCGTGTGTTCGGTCACGACCGACAGGGCCGCCCCCTTGCTGACCCCGGGCGGAAGGACCTCGAGGTAGGTTGGCTCGGACTGCACGACTACGCTTCCACCAGTCAGTGCGGGACGGAGGCGCTCGGCGAGTGTGTCAATGCCTCCGCTCTCGTCGATGCACAGGATCTTGAGGGGGTGGTTCGGCTGCCCTTCGAGGTGGGCGAGGAGGTCGACCACCTCTGTGTGAGGCACTCCGTCCTTGACCTCGCTTCTGCGTGAGGTCTCGGAGGGATGGGCGATGACGACCTCGTCTCCGAGGTAGAGGTTGGCGTGCACTCCGAGCTCGGCGACAACCTGCAGTGCCGAATGGGCGTCTTCCCAGGGCAGCCGCCGCTCGAGCAGGGCACGACCTGCCGCCACGTCCCAGACCACCCCGCCATTGAGCAAGATGAGAGGAGCATTCGGTTCGAGCTCCTCGATCCAGGGCTGGACGCTCCTCTTAGACCGGCCGGTTGCGAAGCCAACCCGAATGCCCCGGGCCATTGCACACCTCAGGGCTTCGGCGTTTGCGGACGACACGCGGCGCATCGGGCCGAGCAGCGTCCCATCGAGGTCAAAGAGCAGCAACCGGGGGTTCATAGGGGAGACCTCAGCTCCTGGCGGCCTGGAGCCCTGTAGGCCGTCGCCACGGGGGTACCAGCCACTGGGACTCAGTCCCGGGCGCCCGGGACGTTCTGGTCAAAATGCACCAGGGAACCGGTCATCAGCTCGGCAAGAATGCGCGCTGTCGCTTCACCAAGGCCCTGTGTGTCACCGGTGACGACGAAGATCCGATGCTCGAGGCTGCTGTCGCCCATGGGGTCTCCTTCTCTCCATCCCGGCTCGCATCGGCCCCCTGCCGACGAGCCCCGCGACTCCAGTACCTGGCCGCGCGGAGCCTAACAGGAACCAGTTGGGGAGACGTGGGACAGAACACCCCTGCTGGGATGACGGGTCCAGTCGTGCTATCGAGGGCCAGCTTTGGGGGACATGACGGTGTTTTGGGACCTGGCCATTGTCGTCGTTTACTTCGTCGCGATCTTCGCGATCGGGCTGCGTGCGCGCGTCGGCAAAGACGTCAGTGTCGACGAGTACTTCCTCAGTTCCCGCTCTCTACGCTGGCCGGCGATAGCCATCTCGACCCTGGCCACGAACATCTCGGCGGGGCACTTCATCAGCATCGCCGGGGCCGCCTACGTCTTTGGCCTGGCCCAGGGGAACTTCGAGCTCAACGCGGTCTTCGGCGTCGTAGTCTCAGCCTTCTTCTTCATCCCGCTCTACCTGAAGAAGAACGTCGTCACGATCACCCAGTTCTTCGAGTCCATCTTCGGACCGGGCATCGCCGCGACCTACTCGGTCCTCCTGATGGTGCTCTACGCCTTCATGTACCTCGGGCTGTCTCTCTTCATGGCTGCCTACGCCATCGACGGCGTCTTCGGAGAACTGGTGGCCTGGATCCACCCCACCGAGTGGGTCCGACTCTGCGTCTTGGCGGTCGCTCTCGGCGCCTTCTCGGCCACCTACACCTACCTGGGTGGCCTGAGCGCAGTCGTTCGAACGGACATCGCCCAGTTTGTCCTGCTCTTGGGCGGCGGCTTCGTCCTCCTCTTCCTGGCAGTCGACGGGCTGGGGGGCTGGTCGCAGCTCTACGCGAAGACTGGCGACCTGATGCATCTCCACCTCCCTCGGGACCCCCAGATCGAGGTGCGAGGCGAGCTCGTCAAGAACAAGATCCCCTGGACCGCCATCATCTGCATGAACCTGCTGAACCTCTACTACTGGGGGGGCAACCAG
>CAZQTQ010000324.1:0-5470 GCA_964596025.1 uncultured Rickettsiales bacterium | reverse complement strand
AGAGGGCCACCACCAAGCCGCCGACCACCACGCCGAGGAAGACGATGATGATGGGTTCGATGAGCGAGGTGATGCCGTCGACCGCTACTTCGACCTCGTCGTCGTAGAAGTCGGCGATCTTGGTCAGCATGGTGTCGAGGGCGCCGGTCGCCTCACCGACGTTGATCATCTGACAGACCATGCCGGGAAACACGCCGGACTCGGCAAGGGGCTCGGCGATGGTCCGGCCCTCTGAAATCGACTCCCTCGTCTTCATGATGGCGGTTTCGACCACGGAGTTCCCAGCTGACTTCGAGCAGATCTCGAGGGCGTCGAGGATGGGCACGCCGGAGCTGATCATCGTGCCTAAAGTGCGGCAAAACCGAGCGACTGAGACCTTACGGATCAGATCGCCAAACACCGGAAGCCGCAACATCAGCCGGTCGAAGAGGTTTCGACCGACGGACGTTTCGAGGAAGCGTTTGAAGAGGAAGCTACCAACCACCACGGTCACGATGAAGTGAGGAAGGTAATTGACCGACAGATGGGAAATGGTGATGAGAATCTGCGTCGGGACAGGCAGCGCGGCCCCCACTTCGCCGAACATCTTCTCAAAGACCGGCACCACCTTGGTCATGATGACGATCATGATGAGCACCATGATGATGATGATGGCCATGGGATAGACCATGGCCCCCTTCACCTTCCGCTTCAGCTTGCTGTTCTTCTCGATGTAGGCCGCAAGCCGGTTGAGAATGGTGTCCAGGATGCCGCCGACCTCGCCAGCTGCGACGAGGTTGACGTAGAGGGAGTCGAAGGTCTTGGGATACTTCTTCAGGGCATCGGCGAACGTCGCGCCGCCCTCCACCGATTCCTTGATGTCGGTGAGCTGCTTCTTGAAGGTCGGGTTCTCTGCATTGGTCGCCTGAATGTCCAGACACTGCACCAACGGCAACCCCGAGTCGATCATGGTCGCGAACTGTCGGGTGAAGATCACGAGGTCCTTCTCGGCCACCTTTGGCTGGAGGAACTCCGGCATGGGGATGGCAAGGTCACCGCCGAGATCGAGCCCCTTCTTCTTGACCGAAGTGGGCTTGATCTTCATCTCACGGAGCTTGGTCATGACCGCCGCCTGGTTGGCGGCTTCAAGCTTCCCCTTGCGAACCTCCCCGGTCGGGGTGCGGCCCTCATAGACAAACATGGGCATGCAGCAGTCTCCAGATCCACAGCCGAAGGGAACCTAGGCAGTTCACTCCGAGCTTTGCATCCACTTATACGCTAGAACCCCACGTCACCGAAAGGAAAGGCGGCCCTTACGCGCACCGCGCTCCCCCGCACGCGGGCCGTCAAGTTGTTATGGGAGGGGAACCTTGGTAGCCTCCAGCGCTTGATAGAGTGGTTGGTCTTCTGCCGCTCCAGAGGAGGTTGAAAACCGGTGACTGCTACTTCATGGAATCGGCTCCGCGGCTTGTTCGCCTGCGCCGCTTTCGCTCTCGTCGTCCTGTCTTCCGCCGCTCCGGTTGCGGCGGAAGACGACCCGAAGGCTACCGGCAAGGACGCTGCCGCTGCCGCTGAGGCCGCTCCGGCCGCGCCCAGTCCCCAGATACTTGAGGTCAAGCTCGACGACGCGACGTCCGGCAAGCTGAACGTCGGCATCCGCCACTCGGAAGCAATAACGCCCGCCATAGAGGTCGGCGGCGTCGCAGTGGAAATGGCAGTCGAGTCCCGGGAGCGAAGCCACCGCTGGCAGCCCCTATTCCTTCTGATCGACTCATCGAATATCACTGAAGAACGACTGGCTCAGGTGAAAGATGCGGTCAAGAAGGCTGCCAAGGCGGAGTTCGCGATGAACTCCCAGCTGGTGGTCGTCGCCGACCAGCTCGGCGCCCGCCTAGACGCGAAGAACCCCGAAGCGGTGGACGGTGTTCTGACAACGGAACTCCTCAACAAGCTCAACCCGATACCCAGCTCCGATCCCCGGAATCCGACCTACACCACCTTGGACCGAGCGCTGGGCTTCCTGAACAACATGCCGGTGAGCCGGGGGCGGCCCTGGGCCATGATCTTCTCCAGCCTCTGCATGTCGCCCGACGCCAAGCCAGCCAACCTGAGTCTCTTCCGGGGCCCAGTGACCTTCTTGACCTGGGATGCCGACCTGCATCGCAAGTGCCAGAAGCCCAAGGCGAAGTGGATTGAGACCATCCAGGGCTCCGCCCACAGCGTCTTGAACCTCGACAAGCCCGAGGACGCTGAGGCGGTGGCCAAGGCCCGGGCCGGCTTGGACGTACCGGACGAACAACTCTCGATGACCGGTATCGACTACGTCGGCGGGGCGTTCAACCTGAAGCTGTCGCTACCAGGTTCCGAGGGACAGCCCTTCAATTACGCTGACTCCGGCAACAACATGCCCCACGAATGGGCACGCGCGGCGACGATGGCCGCCCAGGCTGAGAGCCGGGCGCTCATGTACACCGGATTCGGCTTCATGGTGCTGCTTGTCATCGGCATCGCCTTCATGAAGGCTCGAAGTACGGCCGTCGATTTCCAGAAGTGGGAGGCCGTTGGCGAAGCCGAAGACCTCTCGGACACCCTCGACCCGGACGCCTGGAATGCCACAATCTTCCAGCTGACCGGAGCCATGCCGGTCATCCAAGAGATCCGCAAAGCAGTCCAATTGGGGCCCGGAGGGGCCGAGCCCGGCGACGAGGCCACAGTCGACGCTCCCAAGCCGAAGGCACCACCTCCGCCCGCTGCCAAGGCAAAGGCCGAGCCGGCTGGCGCCTCGATGGATGCCACCCAGGCTGCTGGTCCGGTCGCTCCGGGCCCAACGGCCGGCGGACCTCCGTCCACCGGCATGACGGTCAACATCCCGATCCTCGACGACGGCACCGGCTACGACGCGAGCCGGCCTTTTGAGGTCGGCGTCCTGCTGAACGGCAAGCCGGTATCCCGCAAGACCAAGAAGTTCCGCAAGGTCTTCTCGGTCGGGCGCGCAACCGACAACCGGGTCGTCATCCAGAAGGACGACACCGTCCACCGCTACCACGTAGTGGTACGCCCCGCCCAGGAAGGCAAGGAGTGGTGGCTCGTCGTCTCACCGACGGCAAGCAATCGCACGAACCTCAACGGCAAGGACCTGAGGGCGGGCGGCCGATACCGCCTACCTGAGCGCTTCCGCTTGCAGTTGGGTGAGGCCACTGAGATTCGTGGCCGCGTCTCAAAGGACGCACAAAAGGCCAGCTAGGGCCGAGCCAAACCGGTTCCACAGCCCCGCAGTGAGTCCAGGCTCGTTCTAGGTCGCTCTGTACCCTGAGGCCGCGCGCAGGTTCCGTGCCCGGTTCTTGACCATTGTCTCCAGTTCCTGCGGGTCCGGGGATCGGCGGAGGCACTCCTCCAACTCCACCAGGTCGCGATCGTGCAGATCGTAGAGGCTCTGGTTCATGGTCTGCATGCCCGTCTTGCCCTGTCCGATCTGCATTTGGCTGTAGAGCTGGTGGGTCTTCTCCTCGCGGATGAGGTTGCGGATCCCAGCGGTCGGCACCATGACTTCGGCACAGGCCACCCGTCCGTCGCTGCCCTTCTTGGGAAGGAGGAGCTGGGAGACCACCCCCTCGAGCACGTAGGCGAGCTGGGTGCGGACCTGAGACCGCTGGTGAGGCGGGAAGACATCGATGATGCGAGAGATGGTCTGCACCGCGCCGTTGGTGTGCAGGGTCGCCATGACCAGATGGCCCGTCTCAGCCACCGTCAGCGCGGACTCAATGGTGTCCAGATCCCGCAACTCGCCAATAAGCACCACGTCGGGGTCCTCGCGCAGGACGTAGCGAAGCGCCGCCTTGAAGCTGTCGGTGTCTGCCCCGACCTCGCGCTGATTGACGAGCGACTTGCAGTGGCTGTGAACGTACTCGATTGGGTCTTCGACGGTCAGGATGTGCAGGGCACGCTCCCGGTTCAGGAGGTCGACCATCGCGGCTAGGGTGGTGGACTTGCCCGAACCGGTAGGACCTGTGACCAAGACCAGCCCCCTGGGCTTGCGCGCGAGTTGGGCGAGGATGGCGGGCATGCCCAGCTCCTCCAAACCCAAGACGGAGTAGGGGACCACCCGAAAGGCGCCGGCAACTGCCCCGCGCTGAACAAAGAGGTTGACGCGAAAGCGACTTACACCCTTCAGGTCGAAGCTGAGGTCGAGCTCCCGCGTCTCCTCGAACCGCGCCTTCTGGCTGTGGGTCAGGATCGTGTAGCAGAGGGTGCGGGTCGCCTCTCCGTCGAGCAGCGGACCTTGGACCCGAACCAGCTCCCCGTCGATCCGATAGACGGGGGGTACGCCGGAGGTGATGTGCAAGTCCGACGCGTCGCGGCCGACCATGCCCCGAAGCAAGGAGGCAAGGTCGTAGGCCTCAGTCACCAGCAGTGATCCGAACGACCTCGTCGATGGACGTCATGCCCTCCCGCAGCTTGGTCAGGCCTGCCATCCGCAGCGTTTCCATCCCCTGACGAACGGCCTCGCGCTTGAGCTCCAGAGTTGAAGCCCCATTGAGGACAAACTCCCGAAGCTCTTCGCTCATCTGCATGATCTCGTAGAGCGCAATGCGGCCCTTGTAGCCCGTATTGTTGCAATTGCGGCAGCCAGGGGCCCCCTTGATCTCCACCTCCTCGAGAATGTCGGGGTGAAATCCGAGGTCCAAGAGCGCCTGCGGGGGCGTCTCGATCGGCTCCTTGCACTCGGGGCAGAGCTTACGAACCAGGCGCTGAGCGCCGATCAGGATGACTGAGGCCGCAACCAAGAACGGATCGATGCCCATGTTCAAGAGCCGGCTGACCGACGAGGGAGCGTCGTTGGTGTGAAGGGTGCTGAGCACCAGGTGCCCAGTGAGCGCCGCCTTGATGGCGATCTCCGCCGTCTCAAAGTCCCGAATCTCGCCGACAAGGATGATGTCCGGGTCCTGCCGCAGGAAGGAGCGAAGCGAGGAGCTGAAGTTCAGCCCAATGTCGTCGTGCATCTGGACTTGGTTGATGCCAAAGAGGTTGTACTCCACCGGATCTTCGCAGGTGCTGATGTTCACATCGCTCTTGTTCAGTTCGGACAGCGAGGAATACAGGGTCGTCGTCTTGCCGGAGCCGGTCGGGCCGGTGATGAGGATCATCCCGTAGGGGCAGTAAATCGACTCCTTGAAGGCCTCGAGCACCTTCTCCTCGAAGCCGAGCTTGGTCATGTCCAACTGCAGATTCGACTTGTCCAGGAGCCGAAGTACGATCTTCTCGCCCCAAATGGTGGGCAGGACGGAGACGCGGAAGTCCATCTCGCGGTTCTTGCCCATCTTGAGCTTGATGCGGCCATCCTGGGGCAACCGCCGCTCGGCGATATCTAGCTGGCTCATGATCTTGATGCGGGACGTGATGGCGTGCTTGAGCTTCACTGGAGGCTTCATGACCTCATAGAGCATGCCGTCGATGCGGTACCGGACCCGAAGCTGCTTCTCGAAGGGCTCGA
>CAZQTQ010000323.1:631-5474 GCA_964596025.1 uncultured Rickettsiales bacterium | reverse complement strand
GGGATCGTCCAGATGTTGGTGCCCAAGTCCAGGGAGCGGGCCCAGGTCAGGAGCCCGAACAGGTTGTCGGTGGATCGGTTGAACTCCACCATGTGGTAGCCGTAGGCCTGTGCGTCGGTCAGCAGGTCTTGAAAGGCCTCCACGGTGCTGGCTTCGTTGGTGTCGTAGAGCACGCTGTAGCGGATGTAGTTCTCGTGCAGGGGCAGGGCCCCGCTGTCGACGATGTTCTTGGCGTAGATCAGGTTGTTGATGCGCGAGAGGAAGGTCCGAAGAATCACCGGTCGCCCGTTGGTCATGTAGCCGTTGTCGGTCAGCAGGAAGAGCAGGGCTTCTAAGTCGCTGGATGTTGGCGCAGTCTCCTTGATCTCGATGAACAGGGGTTGGTCGATGTCGGTCGTCGACGGATGGACGAGTACGTCCGCGAGGGAGGCCCCATTGGTGCTTCCGTCGTCGTCGTGTCCCACGAACCAGGTGGCGCCTTCGAACTTCACGTCGAGCTCGATGAGGTCGGCTTCGTCGGCTACAGCCGCGTCGATTGCACTGATCGTCTCGGTGAAGTTAGTCGCCGGCGTCGTGTTGCCGTCTTCGTAGCAGTTGTGGCAGGCCACGGCCGCCACGTGTCCCTGCGGCGAGGTCGCCAAGTCGCGCTCCACGCCGTTCCAGAAGATGCTGTCTTGGGAGAAGAACTCGATCGTGGTGGTGAAGGAGCCGGAGCTCGACCAGTTGATGCCGGTTCCGTCGCCGGCTTGCACTTCGAAGCTATGGACTCCCGTGCTCAGGTCCGTGGGCGGGGTGTAGCTGAGGGTGCTGACCGCGACCTCGTTCCAGGTCCCGGTGTCGACCCGGTAGCGGAACTCGGCGCTTCCGCCTGGCGTGGTCCAGAGCCACGTTGGGCGATAGTGCCCAGCGCTTAGCTCTCCCTCCACCGTGGGGGCGTCGGGCGGTTCGACGGCGGTGTCGTCGTCGTCTCCGGCTGCCGAGTCGTCGTCATCTCCGGCTGCCGAGTCGTCGTCGTCTCCGGCTGTCGAGTCGTCGTCGTCTCCGGCTGCCGAGTCATCGTCGCCGGCTGCGGTGTCGTCGTCGTCTCCGGCCGCCGAGTCGTCGTCGTCTCCGGCTGCCGAGTCGTCGTCGCTCGCGTCGTCGTCCCCGCTGGCATCGTCGTCGTCGGTCGACGTGCTGTCGTCACCGGGGGCTTGGACGTCATCGCAGCTCGAGAGCAGGAGCAGGGCGGCCGCAAGGACGATGAGCACTGCGGGTGCTCCGGCGCTCTGGTGGCGGGTCATGGCATCTCCTGGAGCAAGGTCGATTGCTTCCTGCGGAGCTCTGAAGAGAGGAGAGCTAGCTCGTCAGGAAGGGGTAGCGCCAGTCGGTTGCCGGGCAGAAGGTCTCCTTGATCGTCCGCAACGAGGTCCAGCGCATGAGGTTGGCGGCTGAGCCTGCCTTGTCGTTGGTGCCGGACGCCCGGCTCCCGCCAAAGGGTTGTTGGCCCACGACCGCGCCGGTGGGCTTGTCGTTGATGTAGAAGTTGCCGGCGGCGTGCCGTAGGCCGGTGAGGGCCGTCTGGATGGCGTGGCGGTCGGTAGCGAAGATGGCACCGGTCAGGGCATAGGGCGAGGTGGAGTCGCAGAGCTCCAGCACCTCCTCGAACTGGTCGTCCGGGTAGACGTAGACCGTCAAGACAGGACCGAATATCTCCTCTTCCATGAGCTTGAAGTGTGGGTCTGTGGTGTGGACCACCGTGGGCTGAACGAACCAGCCTTGGCTCTTGTCGTACTCGCCCCCGACGAGAATATTGGCGTCGGGGCTGGCTTGGGCGTAGTCGATGTAGCCAGTGATGGAATCGAAGGCCGCCTCGTCGATGACTGCTCCCATGAAGGTGCTGGTGTCGGTCACGTCGCCTACGACCAGTTGCCGGGTCTCTTCGACCAAGCCCTCCTGGACGGAAGCCCACAGCGACTGCGGAATGTAGGCGCGTGAGGCTGCCGAGCACTTCTGGCCTTGGTACTCAAACGAGCCGCGGATGAGGTTGGCCACCACGGCAAGAGCATTCGCCGATGGGTGCACCACGACAAAGTCCTTGCCCCCGGTCTCCCCCACGATGCGTGGGTAGGTGCGGTAGTTGGCAATGTTCTCACCGACGGTCTTCCACATGCCTTGGAAGACTGGGGTCGAGCCGGTGAAGTGGATTCCTGCGAGGTCGGGGCGAGCCAGGGCAGGGCCGCCGACCTGGCCGCCGGAGCCGGGGACAAAGTTGATGACGCCCGGTGGCATCCCGGCCTCCTCGAAGAGCTTGCAGAGGAACCAGCCGGAGTAGACCGAAGACGAGGCCGGCTTCCACACCACGGTGTTGCCCATGAGAGCCGGCGCAGTGCTCAAGTTCCCTGCGATGGACGTGAAGTTGAAGGGGGTGACGGCAAAGACGAACCCTTCCAGCGCTCGGTACTCGACCGCATTCCATGTCCCGGGGCCGCTCTGGGGCTGTTCCTCGTAGATCCTTTGGAGGTAGTACGGATTAAACCGCAGGAAGTCGATGAACTCGCACGCGGAGTCGATCTCGGCCTGGTGGGACGTCTTGCTCTGCCCCAGCATGGTCGACGCGTTGACTGCCATGCGGTGGCTGCCAGCCAAGAGGTCGGCCGCCTTCAGGCAGACCGCCGCTCGGGCCTTCCACGGCATCTCCGACCAGGTCGTCCAGGCTTCGGCCGCCGCATCGGCCGCGGCCTCGACCTGCTCGGCGGAAGCTTTGTGGTAGCGGGCCAGCACGTGGCTGTGGTTGTGGGGGCTGCGGCACTCGCCCAGGTTGCCGGTGCGGACCTCTTTGCCGCCGATAACGAGCGGGATCTCCAGCTCCTGGCCGGAGAGACGACTCAGCTCCGCATCCAGGGCCTTTCGCTCCGGGCTGCCAGGGACGTAGCCCTGGACGGGCTCATTGGAGGGGACGGGGACGTCAGGAATTCCGTGGTGCATCGAGGGCTCCTAGGGCGTGCGAGGTGGGCAGCATGCTGCAAAGAGGCGGTCTGGACAAGCCGCTCTGTTCAGTCGCCGCTGGTGTCGGCCACAAAGGACAAAGGGACCTGGAATTCGACGGTGTCGCGGGCGTGGGCGGGGAAGGGGGCGTGGCCGAAAACCCGGGCTACGCAGGCCGCAAAGTCGGGATCGTTGCTTTGGTCTTCGGCGAGGCTGCTGCTGCGGACGATTCCGTCGCAGCCGACAACGAAGTGGAGGCGCAGGTCGCCCTCAGCGTCTTCGTGGCCTTCGTAGCAGCGGAGGGTCTGTTCCTGAAACGCCGCGACGGCGCCCTTGATTTGGTCCGGGCTGAAGCCCTGCGACCGTCCAAAGGCGCGGTCCCCGCTGAGCTGTGCGTCCGCAGCGAGGCAGGGTTTGGGCTCCGGCATGTGCAAGGCGGGCCACTGGGGCTCGACCTCGGTCTCGGGCCACTCCTCGGATCCGGGCAGAAGCATGGGCTGGCCCGGGCCGGCCGAAGAGGTGCTTGGGGCCGAGCCTCCCCGTCCCCGCGACCGCTTGCGGCGCCGCTTGGGTCGTAGGATGTCCGTCTGTGGCGGCCCCGTTCCGCCGGCCGTTGTCCTTGCATCGGTGGCTCCCCACGCTTCGAAGTGGTCTCGAAGGAGCTGGACGAGAGTTCGCCCTTCCTGGGCCTGGGGCTCGGCCACGAAGAGGTCTCGGCCCGCCTCGATGAGGTCGCCCTCGAGTCCATTCCAGCGGCGCAGGTCTTTGACGGTGGTCTTCTGGTCGCGAGCGATCTTCGACAGGGTGTCGCCCCGCACAATGCGGTGGGTCGGTCCTTGGGGGCCGTCGCTGCCCAGAGGGATCAGCGCAGCCCCGGCCAGGGCCAAGAGCGCGATCGGAAGAACGAGCCGGAGGCCTGCCACGGACCGCTGCGGGGTTGTGGGGGGGGCTCTAGAGCCCCAGGAAGCCCAGGGCGGCCCAGGCGGTGAAGCCCGCGGCCAGGGGGATCGTCAGGTTGTCGTCGACACGTCGGGAGGCAAGCTCGGCCAGAGCGCCGGCCAAAGCTCCCACCAGGGCGACAAAGCTCGCATGAACCCCGAGGGCTGGGAAGCAGAGGCTTAGGGCCAGGGAGGTGACGGCCCAGGAAGAGACGACAAAGGCTGCGGTGCCTTCGATGGACCGACCGTTCAGGATGCGGTGCCTCCCCCAGCGGCGACCGATCAGGGCTGCGACGGGATCACCCATGCCCAAGACCAAGACGCCCACGGCGCAGACTTCGCGGCTGTGGGTCAGGGAGAGGGCGAGTAGGGCGGTGCAGTACCAAGTGGCCGAGTTGATCCGATGCCACTCATGGGGGTGGGCCACAGGGCCGTAGAAGGCCATGATCCGGTCGTTGATGGGCTTGCTCTTGCGGCGGAGGATCTCCATCGTCCAGGCGTAGACGACCCAAAGGAAGCCGATGGTGACGAGCCACTGAGTCGACGGCACGGCCCAAATCAGCCCGAGCGCAAAAAACCCCGAGGTCATGTGCAGGATGTTGCGCCGGTAGTTGGAGGGCCGGAGCGAGGGCACGTGGATGGCTTCGGCGCGCAGGGCGGCAGCCAGCTGCTCGTAGGCGGGATGCAGCCGGTAGCCGAACTGGAGCCACTCGTCCCGGCTGGCGCTGGTCTGCTCGGCGAGGCGGCTGAGCTTGCTCTGCAGTAGGGCCTCGACTTCGGCCAGCAGGGCGCGCAGTGGAGCCAAGGCCTCGTCCAGCTCCGCCGAAGCCATCAGGTCGACGAGCATCCGGCGGACCGACTCGAGCCGTTCGCGCAGGGCCTGCGCGATGTCTTCGGTCCACCGGGCGGGATCCAGGTCCCGGAGGATGGCGTGCAAC
>CAZQTQ010000323.1:0-621 GCA_964596025.1 uncultured Rickettsiales bacterium | reverse complement strand
GCGCAGGGTCGCGGGCTTGTAGAGCGAAGGAAGGCGTTGACATCATCGTTTCTCGTGCGGAGCGCCTCCTTGTACCAGGAGGCTCCGGGCTTCCCAAGCGAGAACGGTGGCCGGACCTGTGGGGCCCGCATGCCGCCCTAGCGGCGCCTCCTCTTTTCGGGCTTGACTCGTCGCCCCTTGCCCCCGCGCTTGGGCCGGTAGCTTGCCGGATCCTTGCCGAGCATGCCGTCGCTGAAGTCTTCAGTCGGCTCTCTGTAGCCCCGCCCGGCTTGTTGGCGTCGCCAATGGAGAGCCTTCTCGGGTGGGTTGGGCGGAATCAGGCAGTCGGGGCCATTTCCGATCAGGTCCTGGCGTTTTGCCCGCATCAGCGCGTCGCGTACTGAGAACCAGTTCTCGGGCTTGAAGAACTGCAGGAGGGCGCGCTGCATCGTGCGGTCGGCGAGCTTCTTTGCCACGGGCACGGGTTGGAGGGTCTTTGGATCCAGGCCGGTGTAGTAGATGGCGGTGGCGACGTCCAAGGGGGCGGGGATGAAGTCCTGCACTTGGCGGGGCTGGAAGCCGTTGGCCTTGAGGTAGACGGCCAGATCGATGGCATCCCCGAGGTCCGCCCCGGGGTGGCTG
>CAZQTQ010000322.1:0-5514 GCA_964596025.1 uncultured Rickettsiales bacterium | reverse complement strand
TGCCGACGCCATCACGCTGCTGATGGCCTTCTTCGTGATGATGTTCTCGGTGTCAAAGCTCGACGGCCGCAAGTTCGACGAAGTCCAACAGTCCATTGCCACCCATGTGTCCCGACGTCAGGCCTCACCGACGCCCTTCCAGGGCTTTCTGCCCCAGATCGAAGTCGCCCCCGCCATTCCCAGCCAAAACCGCATTCCAACCGAGCAGAGCGGTGAACCAGTCACCAAGGCAAAGACGAAGGGCGAACCAAGCACCCAGCTGGGCGCTCTGGCCAAGGACGGCTTGGTGGCTGTCGAACGGAAGCACGACGGCATCGTGGTCGAGTTTTCCTCCTCAGCCATGTACCTGCCGGGCTCATCCAACATGGACGAGTCGATCTACGCCGCGCTTGACGAGGTCGTCCAAGCCATTGATGCCCTCGGATTCGAGCCGGAAATCGACATCGAGGGCCACACCGACGACACGCCCATCCGAACCGCGCGGTACCCATCGAACTGGGAGCTGAGCGCGAGCCGAGCCGCCAACGTCGCCAAGTACTTCATCACCAAAGGGGTGGACCCCGCCTCCTTGCGCCCTACCGGCCTAGCCGACACCAGACCTAAGGTCCCGAACCGCACCGCAGAAGGCGACCCAATCCCCGAGAACCGCTCTTCGAACCGGAGGGTTGTGATTCGGGTAGGCCGTCCCCGCCCCGATCGCTGAGCACGGTCACATGCGCATCGCATCTGCCACCCTCTACGCCCTGAACATTCCCTTCAATCTGGGCATTGGCCACGCCAGCAAGATCCGGAGCGCCTCGGACTCCGTAGTCCTCCGTTTGGAGACCGCCGAGGGGCGGGTGGGCTACGGAGAAGGTGTCCCCCGTCCCTACGTGAGCGGAGAATCGGTCGAGACCCTGGTTGCCTACGTCCGGGACCAGGTCTGGCCGAGACTCCCTGGACGAAACCTGGGCGAGCTCGACGGGGAAGAAGAGTCCCTCCTCCAAGCGATCGAAGCCCTCATCCCAGATGGCGAGTGCAGAGACGGGGTCCGCGCGAACCACGCCGGTCGAGCCGCCGTCGAGCTCGCCGTCATGGACCTCTGTCTCAAGGAGCGCGGCCGCAGTTTGGGCGACGTGATCCCGCCAACCGTTGGTTCGGTCACCTACAGCGGCCTTGTGCCCTTTGGGCCCCTCCCCAAGGCCCTGAAGATCGCCCAGCAGGAGCACATGCTCGGGCTGGACCGCCTCAAGGTGAAGGTGGGAACCGAGGACGACGTGGGGCGGCTCAAAGCGCTGCGGGAGACGCTGGGAGATGATGTCGAACTCTACGTCGATGCAAACTGCGCCTGGACCTTCGAGGAGGCGGTGGAGACGCTCGGGCAGCTGCTGCCCTTCGGCATCGCGTGCGCAGAGCAGCCGATTCCTCCGGGACGGTTCGAAGAGATGGCCGCCCTCCGTAAGGCAGTTCAGGTGCCGATCATGGTCGACGAATCGCTCGTGACCCTGGACGACGCCAAGAAGCTCATCGAAGCCGAGGCCTGCGACATCTTCAACGTGCGACTGTCCAAATGTGGCGGCATCGCCCGCAGCCTCCGCACCGTAGAGCTCGCCCGGGAAGCGGGGCTCGACTACCAAATCGGGGCCCACGTCGGAGAAACGGCCATCTTGGCGGCTGCCGGGCGGCACGTCGCGCTCCACACCGGCGACGCACGCTGGGTTGAGGGGTCCTACGGGCCGCTACTCTTGACCGAGGACCTGACCGACGAAGCCGTCGTCTTTGGCGCGGGCGGATTAGGAGGGCCACTGGGCGGAACGGGCCTCGGAGTGCATGTCTTGGACGAACGTCTCCGGACCTACGCCGTCGAGACCCTGGAGCTCACTACGCCATGAGCATGCCGATCAGCTGGCTGGTGCAACTCTCCTTTTGGCTCCGCAGCAAGGTCCAGTTCCCCCGATTTGCGCGGGCCGTGGCCCGCTGCGAGACGACTCAACGCCAATTCCTCGCCGAGGTTCTCCGCCGGAACGCCGACACCGCCTTTGGCAAAGAACACCAGTTCGGCAGCATCGCCTCGGCGGAAGACTACGCCCGGCAGGTACCGCTCCGTGACTACGAAGGGCACCGTCCGTGGATGGAGCGCCTGATCGCCGGCGAAAAACGAGTGCTTACCGACGACGAACCCTTCATGTTCGCCACGACCTCCGGAACTACGGACCTCCCCAAGCTGGTGCCGGTCAACGAGGCCTGGAAGAAGCAAACGACGAGTGTCATGTCGATGTGGTTGGCCATGGCACAGCAGAGCCATTCCGGAATGCTGCGACACAAGATCCTCGCCATGGCGAGCCCCGCCGTTGAGGGCTACACCGAGAAGGGGGTGCCCATCGGTTCGGTGTCGGGCCTGACCCGGGAGCGCATGCCCCGCATCCTCAAGCAGATGTACAGCGTCCCCTACGAGGCCACAGGAATCAGCGACTACGACGCCAAGTACTTCGTCACGATGCGCTACGGACTGGCCACTCAGGTCAGCCTGATGGCCACCCCCAACCCAAGCACCCTCATCCGCCTTGCTGGGACCGGCAATGAGTTCAAAGAAGACCTGATACGGGCGATTCACGACGGGGACCTCGGCATCAATCTTGCCGAGACCAACACCGAAGAGTCGGCGGGCATGGCAGACCTGCAGGCCCGACTCGAATCCGGGCTGAGCCCGGACCCCGCCCGCGCAAAGGTCCTCGAGAAGATCGTCCAGGAGACCGGTCAACTGCGACCTCGCGACGCGTGGCCCCACCTAAAGTTACTCGGCTGCTGGCTCGGGGGCAGCGCAGGCATCCAGTCCCGCCTGCTCTCGGATTGGTACGGGGACGTCCCTCGGCGAGACATCGGCTTCCGAGCCACCGAGGCGACGATGAGCCTACCGATCTCCGACAACACCGCCGCCGGTGTCCTTGGGGTGCACACCAACTTCTACGAGTTCGTCCCCGAGGAACACATCGAAGAGGACCACCCGCCCGCACTACTCGCCCACCAGCTGGAGAAGGGCAAGCGCTACTACATCCTGCTCACCACCAGCGCCGGCCTCTACCGCTACGACATCAACGACATCATCGAGGTCACGAACTTCTGGCGGGGCTGTCCACTGATTGCCTTCGTCCAGAAGGGGCGGGACATGACCAACATCACAGGCGAGAAGCTCCACGCCAACCAAGTCATGATCGCAGCCGAACGAGCTGCTGAGATCACCAAGGTGCGGTGGATGCAGATTCAGGCCATTCCGGACATCAAGGCCTGCCGCTACGACCTCCTGCTCGAGCCCAAGCCGGGCTACACCCACGGAGAGCTGGAGCGCTTCGTCCAAGTCTTCGATGAAGAGCTGCGCCGCTGCAACGAAGAGTACGAGGTCAAGCGCAAGAGCAAACGACTCCACATGCCGCTGTTGCACGAGATGCGGCCCGGATGGGCGGAACGAATCCAAAAGGCCGACGTCTTGCGCACTGGCAAGAGGGACTCGCAGTACAAGTGGCGGGTTCTGCGCGACGACTGGATGGAGGAGAGCCCCAGGGAGATCGAACGCGAGCTCGACGCTCCGACGGCTATCCAACCCTTGCCCGATATCGACCGGAGTGGCGCGGACCTCGACCGAAGCGAGTAACGACAGCGGTATACCCGCCGTCTACACTGCAGCTGGAGACTGAGGAGAAATGGTCCAGCCGAACACCCGCCACTACCGCTACGGGGAGGACCCCTTTGCGCTCCTGTGCCGGCGAGTCGAGCCCTTCCAAAACAAGCTGGCGACCCACCGGATTTACAAGGCCGTTCGTTCCACTGCAGGCCTACAGACCTTCATGAAGAACCACGTCTTTGCGGTATGGGACTTCATGACCTTGACCAAGACCCTGCAGCGCAGCCTGACCTGCATCGACACGCCCTGGCTGCCGCCGAGCAACCCCCTGGCGGCAAGGCTGATCAACGAGATTGTCCT
The DNA here is from genome assembly GCA_964596025.1 of uncultured Rickettsiales bacterium. Classification (GTDB taxonomy): domain Bacteria; phylum Myxococcota_A; class UBA796; order UBA9615; family UBA9615; genus CAZQTQ01. The sequence goes on along the minus strand of CAZQTQ010000322.1, from coordinate 1,556 downwards.
CTGCGAAGAGACGGACGAAGCTGGAAACGGCGAGTATCTGAGTCACTACGCCATCTACCTCAAGGCCCTGGATGAGATCGGGGCCGATGCGGGACCGATTCAGCGCTTCGAGGCAGCGATCCGCGCCGATAACTCGGTGGAGGAGGCCTTCGAGGCGAGCCAGATCAACGACGCCACCAAGACCTTTGTCCGCTCGACCTTGTCCTTTGCGGACGGCCGAGACCACGAGGTCGCTGCCTCCCTTCTCTTGGCCCGCGAGGATCTGATCCCGGTCATGTTCGACCGGGTCCTACGCGAGATGGACGTAGAGGAAGGCTCAAGCCAACGCCTCGTCCGGAGCATCAAGCGCGCTGCGGAACGTCTACCTACCCGGATCCGCCGCTCCGTGCCCACCCCAATCCGCTCCGGCATCACCGACTTCAGCGACGACCCGCGCTACCACTTCCGCCTCTACCTTGCCCGGCACGTCGAACTCGACGGCGCTGAGCACGGCCCCATGGGACGCCGCCTGCTGATGAGCCTCTGCGGAGAAGACTCCGAGATGTGGGAGCAAGCGACGCTGGCTGCACGAGCCGCCCTCGAAGCGCGTATCGCGCTCTGGGACGGCGTGCTCCTCGAGATCGAGCAGACCGTGGGTTCCGAGCAAGGCTTCAGCGAGACTCCTGAGACCTGGGCAGGACGGAAGCTCTACTCAAGCTGACCCCGAAACGGCGTCCTCCGCAGGCCTAGGACGCAGCCCGGATCATCGTCTCGAGCCGGTCCAACCCAAGATCCACAGAATCTGGCTCCGGCCCGAAGCTGAGACGCACGTAGCCCTTGAGCCGCGAGGGGATGTGCCCCCGGCGGCGGCCGGGATTGACGTCGAAGAACTCGCCGGGCACAACGATGACCCTCTGTTCCAATGCGGCCCGGAAGAAGTCCATGCCGTCTTGCAGCGACGCAGGCAGGCCCTCGAGGCTGACGAAAGCGTAGAAGGCACCCTGAGGCAGGGCTTCCAGGGAGAAGCCCATGGTCTGCACTCGCTCAAGGAGGCGCGCGCGCTTGGCTCCAAACGCCCTCTGAATTGCCGCAGCCTCTTGATCAGCGACCTCCGGGCAGACCAGCGGGAGAGCAGCCCGCTGAATGGGATGGGGCGGGCCGCCGTCGAGAAAAGAGCCAGCGGAAGTGAGGCGTTCAATCACCGCTCTTGGACCGACGGTCCAGGAGAGTCGCCATCCGGGATAGCGCCAATTCTTCGTCAGACCGTCCACCACCACGACCGGGTCCGCCTCCACGTCTTCAACGTAGCGGCATGCGCTCAAAGCGGGGCCTTCTTGCTTGGCCGTCTCGTCGTAGAGGTAGTGGGAGTAGAACTCGTCTACCAGCAGGGCACAGCCCAAGCTCCGGCAGGTACCCACCCACAAGGCCAGGTCGTCGCCACAGACCACCTGGCCGGTGGGATTGCAGGGGTTGGAGAGCAGGAGAGCTCCGAGGCCCTTACCCAAGACCTCCGCCCGCAGTCGCTCCGGCCGCAAGGCAAAGCCATCCTTGCGGCGCAGGAGGATGGGGATGGGGAC
>CAZQTQ010000321.1:4095-5523 GCA_964596025.1 uncultured Rickettsiales bacterium | reverse complement strand
TGATAAACGAGAAATAGAGGCTGTTGTCGATGAGGTGTCGGGCGGGGAGGGCCGCATCCGAGATGTTGGTCAGGGTAGGGGCATGGCCGTTGTAACCGGTTCGCCGCGCTCGTCCCGCCAGAGGAGTCCCTTGATGTCGCGAAGTTCCTTCTTGTGGACCAAGGCGTCGAGCAGGTGGGGCAGGGTCATTTCGGCCTCGCCGGTGACCGCGTAGTCCAGGCAGGTGTGCGTCATGGATTCGAGGGGGTACATCCCCATGTGGACCCCGCCGACGATGGTCGGGACGTCGATGACCTCCTTGATGCCGCGAACCCAACTCAACGTTTGGTAGAAGAGATAGGTCGTGATCGTGTAGCCGATGTAGTCCGGCCCGAACTCCTGCAGTCGGTCCGTTGTCTCCTCGAAGGTCAGATTCTCCGCGTTGACGTCGATGAATTGCACTTCGACACCGTGCTGCTCCAGGCAACCGGCGACGTAGAGCAAGGACAGAGAGGGAAAGACCCCGTAGTTCTCTTTTACGGCCCGAATGCCTGGCTCGTTCTTGATGGCGCCGTAGGGCGGGTAGACCAAGGACACCTTCAGCCCGCTCAGGTCGAATCGGTTCGTGTTGTTGCTCACGCCGCGAACTCCTGCTCCTGGGTTGAGGTCCCCATCTTGGGTTGTTGGGTTGCTGGGTGGCTGGGTGGCTGGAAAGCCACCTCCGACAAACCAACATAGCCCGGGAGCCTCCTCCGCGCACCAAAGCTTGCTCCGCTGAGCCCGGGCTACACTGGCGCCGATGGAGAGTGTCCCCGAACAGCAGCCATCCTCGGCGCCAGTTCTGTGGGCCTTTGTGGCCGCGGTGTCGGGGACGATCTGCATGGCCTCTGCCTGGTGGCTGGGTCGCAACGAACTCCCCAACGGCTTCCAGAATGAGTACGAGCACTTCTACACCCTGACCGAGTTCTTCTTTCGCTTTCGCGACAACGGTTGGGAAGATGCCCAGGGGCCCCTGTGGGGCGGTTATTACCCTCCGCTCAACCACGTTGTGGCCTCGGCCGCCATGTTCGCATTCGAACCGTCCCGGGAGGTTGCGGTCCTCTCCCAGTCGGTCTTCCTCCTCGTCCTGCTCTTCTCTACGGCGTGGATCGGGCGGCGGGCGGGCGGCCCCTGGGTTGCGGGCCTGTCTGTCCTCTTGCTTGGCTCCTTCCCTGCCATCTTCGGCAACGTCCGCCGCTACGAACCCAACAGCAGCCTCGCGGCCTTGGTCGCTGTGGCGGTGGCGATCTTGATCTGGCGGCGGGGGCTGAGCAGTCGCCGCTTTGCCGCGGTCTTCGGCCTGTTCTTCGGCCTCGGAATGCTGTGCGACCGCGCGGTCTTTGCCGTCTACTTGCTGCCGGTCCTGGTCGCTGTCCTTTGGGCTCAGGGGCGGGGCAGTCCGCGGATTGC
>CAZQTQ010000321.1:250-4085 GCA_964596025.1 uncultured Rickettsiales bacterium | reverse complement strand
CGGGGCATCCGTTTGGCGCTGACGGGGCTCGGTGCCTTCGCCGTCAGCGGCTACTACTACCTCCACTTTCTGCGTGGCCACATCGACGAGGTCCTGACCCAGCTGGGGGGAGAGGTCACGGCCGCGGGCGATCTCAGCCAGAGTCTTCCCTGGTGGACTCCCAAGGGACTCTTTTATTACCCCTTGAGCTGGCTCGACTGTCAGATGGGTCTGCTCCCCGGCACCTTCGTCCTGTTCGGACTCTTTCTCTACAGTTGGCGGGGTCGTTCCGCTCTGGAAGAGGGCGACCGCCGCTTGCTTGAGGCCTGGTTGGTCGGGGGCCTGCTCGTCATCACCTTGGTCGGCAAGAAGCAGCCCTTTTATTCGATCCCCCTCCTCGCGCCGGCGGCGATCTGCGCCGCATTGGGCTGGGGTCGGCTGCTGAGCGAAGAGCTGCGCTGGGTTGTTCTCGTACTCATTGGGGCGGCGGGTCTACACCAGGGGCTCTTCCTCACGACTCACGACGGGCTGATACCGGCGCCGGGACGTTGGGCACAGTTCGCGGGGCAGAGCCCCTTCCCCCCCGGCTGGCTGGGCTACGAGTACACCCAAGCAGCCCCCCCCTTGGAGCAGGGTCTGGGCGTCGATCGGATGGCATCGCTTTGTTCGGAGGAGCGCGCGGACACCGGCCGCCCCTACGCCCTGCTCTTCTCCGACGCCGCTGCTTCGCCAGAGAATCAAGTGATGCCGACGTTGCGGTTGTCGCTGGACACCCTGCTGGTCGAGGGGGTTCGGATGCAGCCGGAGGCGGTCGACGAAAACACCGAGCGAGCCGCTTGCTTCGTCTACGTCACCTCAACTCCGGACCCCTGGCCGAGTAGCGCATCGATTGCTGCCACTGCGGACTCCTTCGGAGGGGGCCCACCCTCGCCGTCCTTTCTTGAGCACCTCGACGGTCTCTGGCAGAGGTCGACGCTTCGTGCCCGATGGAGAACCCGCCAGGGGGAACACGTGCACGTCTACGCCCTAGCGTCCTCTCTGGAAGGCGAGCCACCCTAGATAGGACGCCAGGGCGTCGACTCGCGCGCGTATGGGCTGGTACCATGCTCGTCCGTTTTCTCACTACCACCGCTCACCCGCTGACATATCAGCGCAGGGAGCACGATGCGCACTCCGTTCATCGGGACAGCTACTGCACGCAGCCTCCTCGTTGCTGTTGCCACCTTTGCTGTTCTTTTCTCTTCCGCCTGCCAGGATCCGAACAACGTCTTGCGGGTCGATCGCTTCACGGTGCAGTTCACTCGGTTGTCGACAACGAGCGATGCCGACCCGTCCGGCGACGACGACGACACCGGCTCGTCCGGCGATGACGACGACACCGGCTCGTCTGGCGACGACGACGACACCGGCTCGTCTGGCGATGACGATGACAGCGGCGCCTCGGGCGATGACGATGACAGCGGCAACGCAGCGCGCGGCGGTGGCGACGACGACGACAGCGGTTCTTCGAGTGGGGACGACGACGACAGCGGTTCTTCGAGTGGGGATGACGACGACAGCACCAGCAGCGGTGGCGGCGATGAGGTGACCGGCCGGATCGAGACGGTGCCTGCACTCCCGGTGACCAAGACGGTCACGATCGAGAATCTGGGTGAAACGGCGGTGGCTCTCCAGGTCAGCCTCGAGGATGAGCTGCCTGAGGCGGGCGCCTTTACGATCGACACCCAGGCCTCTCCGACGACCGAAGGTCTCCCCGAGCCCTTCAACTACGAAGTCGCCGGCCACTCTGAGCTCGGTCTAGCGATCATCTTCGAGGGCACGCGGCCGGGCGTAAACCATGCACGCCTACGCATCCGGAACGATGAGGTCGGCTACGACGTTACCGTCGTACTCCAGGGCACAGTGGACTGCATCTCCCTCGGCTGGGACGCCGACAAAGATGGCCAGTGCGTTCAGGTCGATGAGCCGGATTGCGATGACGCCGACTACGACATCAACACGTCTGCGACCGAGGTCTGCGAGGACGGCGACCAGGTCGACAACAACTGCGACGGTGACACTTGGGTCATTCGGGACGCCGACGGCGACGGCTACTGCGACCTGACCGATAGCGACGGCACCCTCCTTTCGTGCGCCGGAGCCGAAGAAGATCTCAGCACCCTGGGCTGCTTCGGCGACGGGACCGCTCTCGTCGAGGACTGCGATGACAGCAACGCTTCGGTTTCCCCCGGAGAGACCGAGGTCTGCGAGGAAGGCGATCAAGTCGACAACAACTGCGACGAGTCGGACGACGAGCAGGTGAAAACCACCTACATCAAGGACAACGACGGCGACAACTTCGGTAGCTACGACTCCACGACCGGTGATGGCCTGGTAGAGATTTGTGGCGAGGCGCCCAGCGGCTACGTCATGGTCCAGGATGATCCGAACAACCCGGGCAGCTACATCGTCGACTGCGACGACACCCGCACCACGATTTACCCAGGGGCCTCGGAAATCTGCGACGGGCTCGACAACGACTGTGACGGCTGCATCGGCACAACCACCTGTGCGGGCGAGACAGGCCCGGCCGAGCTTGCGGACGATCTCGACGCCGACTTTGACGGCCGCCCGCTCTGCGCAGAGGACGCCGGGGGCAATCCCCTCGACTGCGACGACGACAACCCCTACGTCTACTCCGGCGCACCGGAGCTCTGCGACGGGAACGACAACGACTGCGACGCACTGACGCCGGAGGAGGAGGTCGACACGGACGGTGACCAGTACGTGGAGTGCGAAATTGAGCCGGCGGTTGTCAACGATACCGGCCCCGATGGAGTGCCGGAGACCTCCGACGACAACTACTACTCCTTCCTCTTCAACGGCGTTGTCCTCGGCGGGGGTGACTGTGAGCCGCTGAACGCCGCCATCAATCCCGAAGCTGCTGAGCTGATCGATGGACTGGAGAACAATTGCGACAGCCTGATCGATCCGAGCGAGTCGGATGATGACGGCGACTGTTTCTGCGAGGCCGACCCCAGCGACTCGTCCCAGGCCTGTTATCCGAACCCGGCATGTAGCAGCACCCTGAAGGGGGACTGCGACGACTCCGTGGCCACGGTGTTCGACGGGGCGCCCGAGCTGTGCGACGCCCTGGACAACAACTGCGACCAGGTGATCCCGGCAGACGAGGCGGACGACGACGGAGATGGATTTGTGGAGTGCACCCCTGCGGCCTCGTCGTCGTCGCTGTCCAACGGCATCGTCGGCTATGCCGGCGGCTCTGACTGCAACGACGACCCCGCCGATCCGACTGCCCCCGACACTTACCCCGACGCGCCGGAGATCAGCGACTCCTACTACGACACCACCGGTGACTACGTGACCGGCTCAGAGGGCTACCGTCTGGTCGACAACCAGTGCTCGGGCGACGTTGGCTTCGGGAGCTACTGCGAGGTCGACATCGTCGACTGCCTCGAACCAGCGTGCATGTCGTGTACTGGCGACGAACAGGACGGCGACAGTGACGGGCTGAGCGAGGCCGACGGTGACTGCGACGACACCAACGACTTGGTTCGTTCGGGCAACCCCGAGATTTGCGACGGTCTCGACAACGACTGCGATGAACAGATTCCGGGGCCGGAGTTGGACCCCGACGGCGACGGCTATGTGGCCTGTTGGCCCCCGCCCGGTGCGGTCACGACCTTTGTGGGGGGTGGGGACTGCGAGCCGAACAACATCTCCATTAGCCCGGGTGCCAGCGAGGTGGCCGACGGCGTGGACACCGACTGCGACGAGGACACGGTTGCCGTGGAAGAGGCCGACAACGACGGGGATGGCTTCACCGTGATCGAGTTGGACTGCGACGACAACAACG
>CAZQTQ010000321.1:0-240 GCA_964596025.1 uncultured Rickettsiales bacterium | reverse complement strand
CGGGGGCCGCGGAGATCTGCGACGAGCTCGACTCGGACTGCGACGGCTCCATCGGTGACGGGACCAATGGGACGGCAGATGAAAGCGACACCGATGGGGACGGCTACACCGTCTGCGGCGACAGCGACTGCCTCGACAGCGACGCGCAGTTGTTCAACGAGTTGACCGCGGCGGGCCTTGGCAACTATCCGGGTACCAACGCCAAGGCCGTGGCCACGGCGATTCATCCCGATGCCGACG
>CAZQTQ010000320.1:0-5565 GCA_964596025.1 uncultured Rickettsiales bacterium | reverse complement strand
CCGAGGCCTACATCGTCGACGAGGACACCTGGGTCATCGTCACCCGGGGGGGGTGGATCAAGCGGCAGCGCGGCTTCTCGGACATCAAGGCGATCCGCGTCCGCGAGGGCGACGCAGTGATGTCGGCCTTCCGGGTGTCGACCAAGAGTACGACCGCCTTCTTCACCGACCGAGGACGTTGCTATGTGACCCGGACGGGGGCGATCGTGCAGACCAGCGGCTATGGAGAGCCCATCCAAGCCACCTTCCAGTTCGCCGACGGCGAGCAGGTGATCGCCACCATCCCCATGGACGCGCGGCTCCTGCCCGACTACCGCATGCAATTGCCCGAAGTAACCGGAGATCTGGACGCGATAGGAGAGGACTCCCTCCCCGGCGAGGACGAGATAGAAGAGGAAGACGCCAAGGTGACGGTTGTGGCCGAGACTCCGTCTGGGGACGCCGCCGAAGCCGCAGGGCCCGAGACCCAGGAAGGTGAGGTTGGCGACGAAGACACTGACGAAGACCTAGGCCCGGTGGCCCTCGCAATCACCAAGGCTGGGAAAGGGATCCTCTTCCCCCTGAACAACCACTTCGAGATCTCGACGAAGAACGGTCGGAAGTTCGCCAGTCTGGGGAGGGGCAAGGGCATCACAGATGGCGTCGTCTCGGTGCAGCTACTCGACCGCCCCGAACTCAGGGTCTGCCTGGCCAGCCACTCCGGTCGCGTCCTCGTCTTTGCGGCGGAGAGCCTCAAGTTGCTGCGGCGCAGCGGCAGGGGCGTCAACGCCATCCGCTTGAAGCCGGGCGACGAGGTCATCGACTTCGCCTTGGTGGAGGGACGGGGTGGCGGCCTGGAGGTCCAGACCTCGCGGGGCCGAGACCTCAGGGTCACGGAACGGCGCTACGGCCTCAAGCGGCGCGGAGTCAAGGGGCACGAGGTCATCAAGCGGGGAACGCTGAGGACGATCGAAAAACCGGCCACCCTGCTCGATGCTCGAATGGGCGTCGAGGACGAGGAGATGGACGGCGAGCTCGACGCACTGGACGGAGAAGGCGCAGAGGGGGCCGAGGGCGAAGGCCAGGGCAAGACCAACGACGCCGACGGAGACGACAAGACGGCAGGGACCCCCGATGAGCAGTGATCCGAGCTACACCGCTGCCGACATCACGGTACTCGAGGGACTGGAGCCGGTCCGCAAGCGGCCCGCCATGTACATCGGTGGGGTCGGCAAAGAAGGTGTGCACCACCTGCTGTGGGAGCTCGTCGACAACGCAGTCGACGAGGCGATAAACGGCTACGCCTCGACCATCACCGTCATTCTGCACAAGGACGGAGCCTCAGCCACGGTGTCCGACAACGGGCGCGGCATCCCCGTCGACATCCACCCCAAGCACGGCAAGTCGGCCCTGGAGCTGATCCTGACCACGCTTCACGCCGGCGGAAAGTTCGACAACAAGCTCTACGAGACGAGCGGTGGCCTCCACGGGGTCGGAGCCTCTGTGGTCAACGCTCTGAGCCAGAAGCTGGTGGCTACGGTCCGGAGAGGAGAGTCGATCTGGGTCCAGACCTTCCGCAGAGGACATCCGGAAGGCCCTCCGGTCGAGGAGAGCAAGTCGAGGGGCACTGGAACGTCCATCTTCTTTGCGCCGGACCCGTCGATCTTCCCCGATGTCCAGTTCGACGCGGACGAGGTCGCCGAGCGTCTTGAAACGAAGGCCTACCTGAACGCCGGACTGCGCATTGTCTTCAAGAACGAAGCGGCGGGGTCGAGCCAGATCTTCCAACAGGACGGCGGCGTGGCTGACCTCATCCAGACCCGAGTCGAAGCGTCGGGCGCTCAGCCCACCGTGGACGCGTTCTTCGTCCTGACCAGCGTCGAAGGAGCCTTCCGGATCGAGGCGGCGGTGGCATGGACCGACGCTCCACGGGAGTCGGTGGCCTCCTACGTCAACACCATCCCCACCCGGGACGGCGGCACCCATGAACACGGCTTCCGCGATGGGGTCGTCAAGGCGGTGCGCAGCTACATCGATACCCACGACCTCCAGCCACGGGGTGTCTCCATTGGGGCCGAAGACATCCGCGAGGGCCTGGTCGGGGTCGTCTCCACCTTCGTCTCCGAGCCGCAGTTCCAGGGCCAGACCAAAGACCGCCTGAACAATCCGGAAGTGCGGGGCATGGTCGACACCCTCCTCCGGCCCGCGCTCCTCCAGGCTCCTCGCGACGCCTGCGCCGATTCCGAGTCATCCAGTCCGCGCGGGCCCGAGCCGCTAGCCGGGCTGCGGCTACCCAGGTCCGGCGGAAGTCTGCCGTATCCCACCGCCTCAACCTGCCCGGCAAGCTGGCCGACTGCAGCTCAACCGACCCCAGCGAGTCGGAGCTGTTCATCGTCGAGGGCGACTCCGCTGGTGGTTCGGCCAAGCAGGGACGCGACCGCCGGACTCAGGCCGTCCTTCCCCTGCGCGGGAAGGTTCTGAACAGCGAGCAGGCCCCGGTCGGCAAGGTGCTGGCCAACAAGGAACTGACCGACGTGGTCAAAGCCTTGGGCTGCGGTCTGGGCGACGATTTTGAACACACACGACTGCGCTACCACAAGGTCATCCTGCTGATGGACGCCGACAGCGACGGCCACCACATCGCGACCCTCCTCCTGACCTTCTTTTACCGCTACCTCCCGCAGCTCATCGAGTCCGGCAACGTCTTCCTTGCCCAGCCGCCCCTCTATCGAATCGACGTCGGTAAGGAGACCAACTGGGCGCTGACCGACCACCACAAGAACCAAATCCTCAAGGGCCTGCGGAAGAACGCGAGCCCGAACATCACCCGCTTCAAGGGCCTGGGCGAGATGATGCCGGACGTGTTGTACCGCACGACTATGGACCCCGCCTACCGGAGCATTCTCGGGGTCTGCATCCCCGAGTGGCAGGCGCTAGAGACCGATCGTGTGGTGTCCGAGTTGATGGGCAAGGACCCGTCTTGCCGCTTCCGCTTCATCATGAGCAGCGCCTCGCAGGTCGACGCCCTCGACCTTTGATGGCTGAATCTGTAGCCGCGCCCAATCCAGCTCCGGAATCCGCGGCAGTACGCCACTGGGGGCCGGGCCTCGCCCTCGTCGGGATCGCCGTGGCTCACCTCGCCCTGGCGGCGCGCTGGCTGAGCATCCAAGAACTCCCCATGGGCCTGCGCGACGAGTTCTTCATCGTGGAGGTCGCCGTCGACATCGCTCTGGCGCTGGCAGGCGAAACGAATGCAGCGTTGCTCCCTCTGATTCAGGACGCTTATTACCCTCCCCTGTGCCGAGCACCTGGCGTCACAGCCCTTCTGTTCGGGGCCAATTACGACGGCATGGTCGTGGCCCAGTGGATCTGGGTACCACTCCTGGTCGTCGGGACCTACCGCTCCGCGCGCTTCGTCGCAGGTCCTTGGCCCTCGGTGGCTGCAGTGGGCCTCCTGCTGGCCGGCCCCGGCGTCTACGACACCCTGCACCGCTTCGAGCCCAACCTGGCGATCCTCTCCCTAGGGGCGGGGGGACTCTGGGCTTGGTTGGCCAGCCACCGCCTGCGCGACATGCGGGCTTCCTTGTACTTAGGCCTTTGCCTTGCCCTCGCCCTCCTCTCGGATCGGCTAGGACTCGCGCCCGTTGTGGTTGCACCCCTCGTCGGCGCCCTGCTCTTGGCCCGGCGCCAAGCCCTTCGAGGCCTCCTGGGTGGGGCGCTCGTCGTCGCTCTGGTCGCCGGCTGGTGGTATGCGGGCTTCGCGGGACGCTTCCTGGAAGAGCTGCTCCCGCAGCTCACCGGGGGGGAGATTGGCGCGGTAGGCCAGACCCTCGAAGAACGCCCCCCCCTCTTGTTCTTCTGGCTCCACTACCTGCTGATCTGGGTCGATGGCCAACTCGGGCTGGTCAGTGGACTCTTTGCGCTCGCAGGGCTTGGTTGGGCCCTGCGCCGACAGGCTCTGCGGATTCGAAAGCGTCCCGTGCCCAACGAAACCTCCGACTCAGGCCGCGCCGAAGCGGACATCCTCCTCTGGCTCTTGGGCGGGCTCCTCCTGTTCAGCCTGGTCCAGAAGCGCCAGCCTTTCTACACGCTACCGCTCTTACCGGCGGCCTGCGTCCTCGCAGCGGCTTGGTTGCAGAGGATGGCAGTGGCGCTGTCTCGGCCCCGCTGGATCGCGCCCTCGATCGTGGCCGGCGCGGTCGCCCTAGCCTCCTGGCCCCACCTGGTCACCGCTGGCGGCGTCGCACCCGATCTCCCGCTCGGCCTTCGCTCCTGGACCCTGCTCGGGCGCTCGCCCCTTCCCGAGGCCTGGATCGGAGAACGCTTCCTCTTGGGCGATCCGCCCCAGGATCTGGGCCTGAACCTAGAGGAGATCCTCGACGACTTGGCTGAGCAAGGCCTCAGTCACAAGGAGCCCCTGCTGCTCTTCTCGGACGATCCCCAAATCGCCGAATCCCACCTCGTGTCATTGGCCCGCATTCATCGATGGAGTGGAAGCGCTCTTGGGATGACGCTCCACCCAGACGCCGTACTTGAGAACGGTGCCGGAGCTGGAGCGCTGGTCTACGTTCAAGAGTCACGGGAGACCCGAGGCGCCCTTGGCGAGATCTGGCCCGATGCGGCTCAGCTCTCAGCCGCCCAAGGACGGTACTTCGGCGGCGAGGCCGACCCCAAGCTGCTGGAGATCTTGCTCCAGCACCGAGAACGGTCCCAACACGTCGGGGTGCGACAACTGGGCAACGGCGCTGTCGTAAGCTCCTGGCGCTTGAGGCCCGGAGAGTCCAACAAGTGACCCTGCAGCCCGACCCTCACAGCGCCCGCCTCGTGACCGCGGTGGCAAGCGTTATGAACCTGCTGGAGTGCTTCGATGACACCGGCATCGAGGTCCAGGGGCCGGCGAAGAAAGAGGCCGACGGCATCTTGAAGACACTGGGCCCCGCTGCGGTCACCTGCGCCCTGCTCCAGGCCGTGCCCTCCCTCCGCTCGAGTCCGCGCACGGCTGCGGTCGTCGGGCTCTTCGCCGAGAGCTGCCTGCGGAGGCGCGAGGACCTGCTCGGCGCCCTTCCCCTGCCTCAACGCAGGGCAATCGTCCAGAGAGAATCGCAGCGCAGCGTCTCGCCGGCAGGGGGGCACCGCCGCGCACCTGTGCGTCGCCGGCACGGGTCATCGAGCTCTTCGAAGAGGCGCTGGCTGGGATCTCGGGGGGAGATCTCCTCCAGCGGTGGGGCAGCGGTGGCGGCGTAGCCGTACTCAGCGAGCAAATTGACCGCATCGCGCGCGGCGAGGAGCCTGAAGCCGAGGCCCTGGCCCACCTGCGGCCCCGCGGCGCGGGGGAGAATGAGGGCTCTGTTGAATCGCCACAGGTGTCCGACCTGGAGCTCCCTCCGACCCTTCTCGAAGGCCTCGGCGCGGTCCTCGAGGGGGTCGAAGCAACGGATGGAATCCTCGAACGGGTCCTTGGCGACGCCCTCCCCCGTGCCGTCCCGGCAGGCTATGCAGCGGACGCCACGGGCACGGTCACGCGGAGTGAGGCCAAGGTCGGCCGCAACGAACCCTGTCCCTGCGGCAGCGGCAAGAAATATAAGA
>CAZQTQ010000319.1:0-5569 GCA_964596025.1 uncultured Rickettsiales bacterium | reverse complement strand
GGGGGACTTGTGGCAGGAGGCGAGCGCCAACTACTGCGACCTTGGCTGCGATCACAGCCTTATTCCGACGACCTACGTCAACGACGGTCACGCTCACACCGCCGCCGTCGGCAGCTTCCCAGACGGTGCCACGCCCGAGGGGATATTGGACCTTAGCGGCAACGTGGCGGAGTGGACCTTGGACTGCTGGACCCCGTCTCATCGGCGGCGAAGCTCGTGGCTACCGACCGCGGGGGCCTGCAGCAAGCGGGTTGTCCGGGGGGGCGCATGGAGGGATCCTAAGTCCTCCCAAGCAGCATGGCGGCGGGCGCCAGCCCACGCGACCAGTCGGTCGGTACGCATCGGCTTCCGCTGCGTTCGCGGGCTGGACCCAGTCCTGCCCTAGGCCCAGCTCTCAAGAGTCTCTGCCCGTGCCGCTGAGTTCGTCCTCGTCGCTGGGACGGGGAGGAAAGCGAAGGCGGACGTAGCGTCCGTCCTCCCACGTGGTCCCGTCGGCTTCGAGGAGCCGTACGCCGAAGCGGAAACTCTGGGTCTCCATCTCCATTTCCCACTCTCCCCAGTCGATAGAAGCCCAGTCTTCGGGCAGCTCTGCATAGTGCCGGAACTGGACTAGTCGACCCACCTCGCCGAAGGTCCCGTCGTCGTTTTGCTGCAGCCAAACCGGCATGGAGTTTTCGAGGGCGAGTTCGCCGGCATCGGACTCTAGGAAGTAGCTCACCCAGGGGCGGTCTCGGTTGATCAGGGCCGAACCTTCTGCCTCGGAGCCGCGGCTGACTCCTTGGGCTCGCAACGACCCGTAGATGTGCATGCCGCCTTGGGAGCCCCGTTCGACTTCCAAGACTTGATTGTCGATGACGTTGAGGAAGAACTGGGTGCCGGTGCCGATCTCCACCCCGGGGACGCCGCCAGGTAGCACCGCAGCCCGGTTGAGCTGAGGCGCGCAGGCGCAGCCGGCCGCTACTGCCAGGCCAATGACCAAGACCATGGGCGCCCGAATGAAGTGGATGGGACCTCGCCGCATCGTCTGGCAGCCTATCAGGTCGCCCTCACACACAAAGGGGCCACTTCGGACCTGGTACCGCTGGTTTTGGACCTTCACCGGGTGTGCGGAGGGGAGTAGGATGCGCCGCATGGTTGGGCGCGCGCCGCCTGCCTGGGAGATACGATGGACGACTGTCCCGACCTCGCCCGCCTTGCGGGTGACTTTCTCGGTTTGGAGCAAGAAGACCCCGTAGTTAGTTGGGACGGTGAGCCTAGCCTGCGGCGGAGGGTCTACCTTGACTCTGCGGCCACCACGCTCATGTCCCGCCCTGTTTGGCGCGCCCTCGACGCCTACCTGCGCCAGGCCTCGGCCAACAGCCATACCGAGGCCCACCGAGCGGGCAGAGACACAACACAGGCCATCGAAGACAGCCGGGAGGCCATCGGGCGCTTGGTGGGGTTTGATGCCGACACGGACGTCGTCCTCTTCTCCTCCAACGGAGCAACTGGGGCCATCAACTTCTTGGCTCGAGCGCTGTTTCCGCCCGAACTGCGTACGCTCGTCAAGCGCTTTCCGGGTGGCCCGCCCCCTGCCTTCGTCGAGACCCTGCGGGCCGCGCTGGGCCCGAAGGGCTCAGAGGCCATCGATCGGATCCTGGAGCGCCCCCTCGTCGTTACGACCAGGATGGAACACCACAGCAACCTCTTGCCGTGGATGGAGGCGGTTGGCCACCACCACGTGCGGGCGGTGGACGTTCGTGCGAGCGACGGCACCTTGGACATCGGGCACCTGGAGCGCATCCTTGCTGAGGAGGGCTCCCGGGTTCGGCTCCTAACCGTCACCGGAGTTTCCAACGTTACTGGCATCAAGAACCCGGTGCACCAACTGGCGCAAATGGCCCATGCGGTGGGAGCGCAGATCCTCGTCGATGGGGCCCAGTGGGTGCCACACGCCCCGGTCCAGATGCACCGGGAGAACCCCGAAGAGTCCATCGACTACCTGGTGTTTTCTGGACACAAGCTCTATGCCCCGGGGTCCCGTGGAGCCCTGGTTGGCAACCTGGAAACCCTGAGCGGCTGCCGCTGCGTGACCGACGTCGGTGGTGGGATGGTCGACTACGTCACCATTGAGGACTTTCAGATCAAGGACGAAGTCACGGCTCGCGAGGAGGCGGGAACCCCCAACATCCCCGGCTCGATTGCGATGGGCCTCATCGCGGGGCTGCTGATGGAGGTTGGCATGGAGCGGGTTGAGAACTGCGAGGCCCTTCTTACCGCCAAGCTTCTGGCCCGGCTTCGCCTCATTCCGGAGGTCACCATCTACGGTTCTCCTGACTTGGATCGCGTCCCCCGGGCTGGCGTCGTCGCCTTCAACGTCGAGGGCATGGACCACGAACTGGTAGCCACCTACCTCAACGACTTTCACGACGTATTGGTTCGAAACGGCTGCTTCTGTGCCCAGCCTTACGCCAAGGTGTTGATGCGGTGTGGGGCTGCAGTCCCCTCCAGCGCCGCGTCGACAGCGCCTCTTCTCGGTATCGGCGAATCCTTCGGTGCACCGAAGACCAGCGACTTGCCCGAACAGCCCGGGATGGTCCGGGCCTCACTTGGTCTCTACTCGACCGAATCGGATGTCGAGCTGCTAGGCCAGGCCTTGGAAGAGATGATCGGACACCGGGACCAGATCATCCGCCACTACGATCGGAACGACGACGGCCGCTATGTCCTCGCTTCTGGCGCCTCCAGCCCCATCACCTACTCCGTTGCGGGCGAAGTCCGGGCTTGGACCCAAGACGCCGGCTCACTGTCGACCTGAACTGGGGACGGGCCTGCGTCTACAAACGCGGGTCTAATGACCCCACTGCTCCCGGACCCACGCCGCGAAATCGTCGGCAGGGAGCGGGCGGCTGACGAGGTAGCCCTGCGCCCTGTCGCAGCGCTGCTCCCGCAAGAAATCCAGTTGCGCCTCGGTCTCGACTCCTTCGGCCACGATGTCGAGGTCGAGGCCATGGCCTAGGGCGATGATTGCGGCAGTGATCGCGGAGTCCTGCGAGTCATTCGGAAGCTCACGGACAAAGGTCTGGTCGACTTTGAGGGTGTCGAGTGGAAGCTGCTTTAGGTAGGCCATCGATGAGTACCCCGTCCCGAAATCGTCGACTGAAATACGGACTCCTAGGTCCTTGATCTGATGCAAGGCCAACTGTGCGGCCCGAACGTCCACCATGAGGAGACCCTCGGTGACTTCCAGTTCGAGGTGGCCCGGGGGTAGGTCGTAGGTCTTCAGGGCGCGAGCCACCTGCTCGACCAGGTGCCCGGACTCCAGTTGCCGCACCGACAGGTTGATGCTGAGACGGAGCGCGGGGAGACCACCATCCAGCCAGTCTCGGGCTTGTCGGCAGCCCTCGTCCAGGACCCAGGCTCCGAGATCGTTGATGAGGCCGGTCTCCTCGGCTAGAGGGATGAAGTCTGCCGGTGAGATCAGCTCGCCAGTGGCCGATCGACGCCACCGCACAAGGGCCTCCGCCCCCATCGGGCGGCCCGTCTCCATGTCCAGCTGAGGTTGGTAGTGGAGCAGCAGTTCGCCGTGCTCAATGCCTCGTCTAAGGTCCTGCTCCAGCGCCAAACGTCCCGCGACTGCCTGGTGCATCTGGGGGGTGAAGAAACGGTAGCCGTTCCCGCCGAGCTCCTTGGCTCGCCGCATGGCCACATCCGCGCTCTTGGTAAGGCCCGCCGCATCGGCATTGCGGCCGTCGCTGAGGGCCGCGCCGATGGACGCGGTAACCAAGACCTCGTGGCCCCGTACCTGAAAGGGGTCCTTGAGCAAGGTGGTCACCTTCTCCGCCACCCGGGCGACGTCCCGGGTTGTGCGAAGGCCCTCGAGGAGAACCGCGAATTCATTCCCCCCGCACCGACCGACGGTGTCGCCTTGGCGGACGAGCTCCACCAGGCGCTGGGCGCACTGGTGGAGAAGGGAGTCGCCGGCTTCTTGGCCCCAGGTCTCGTTGATCTGGTGGAATCGGTCGAGATCGATGTGAAGCAGCCCTAGGTAACGGTCGCTTCGGCAGGTTCGGGCCAACGCTTGTCCGAGTGCCTTGCCGAAGAGGGTGCGGTTCGCAACACCACAGAGCTGGTCGTATTGAGCCATGTAGGCGAGGTTGACCTCCGCCTTTTTGCGTTCGATCGCGTAGTGGATGGCCCGCGCGACCAGAGTGCCATTTCCGGACACCTTGGAGAGGAAGTCCTGAGCCCCCGCCTGAAGGGCCTCCAGGGCCAGGCCCTCCTGGCCACTTTCCGTCAGGACGATGATCGGGACCTCTGGGCTCTTGGCGCGCAGGACATCGATTGAGCCGAGGCCGGTCGAGTCGGGCAATTCCAAGTCCAGCAGGACGACATCTGCTCGGCTGGTATCGAGGGCTGTGAGCGCGGCAGAAAGGTGGGTCTTGTGCAGCAGTTCGAATCCGCCAGGACGGAAGGCCTCTAGCTGCCCTTTCAGGCTCTGTGCCTGATTCACGTCGGGGTCGACGAGCAGGATTTGGCAAGGGGCTTGGACCACGGACACTCCGGTGTGCGCGGAGGCCTCAAGGCCGAATCCGCGCCCTCATAGCCCAAAAGTGTACCCGCCTTTCCGGCTTGGGTGGGGAGCCCCTACGACTCGGTGGCAGGGGATGAGGTCAGCACGGCAATAGAGGGCCTAGCCGTCGGTTTTAGAGGAACCCCCCGATGTCGGCGGCGGCTCGAGCTTGAGCCCGCCAAAGCCCTTGAGGCCCGGGATGAGGGCAGGCACTGCAGTCCGGTACCTCTCGTAGTCCTCTCCAAAGCGTTTCACCAAGTCACGTTCTTCGTAGCGGAGCCCGATTAGGATGTAGAGGAGGAGGCCAGCTGCCAGCACCAGGTGGCCAACAGTGAATAGGGGGGTAAACCAGGTGCCGAGGAGGAAACCCGTATAAATCGGATGCCGGACCAGTCTGTAGTGGAAGGGCAACTCGAAGGGGGGCGGGGCCCACTCGGTGTCGGTGAACCAGGCCCAGGCTTGCCGCACCCCGAAGAGATACCAGTGATCGAATGAGAAGCTGGTGTGAAGGACGATCGACCAGCCCGTCACGAACAGGGTCCAGTGAGCAAGGATCACAGCCTGGCTCTGCGCCTCCCACAGGACCGCCGGTAGGGGGCGCCACTGCCAGACCAGGAGCGCGAGGGCCAAGGACGAGGCCCAGACGTAGGTGGATCGCTCCAAGCCCTTGGGGAGGAACTGCTGCAGGCGGTTCTTGAAGCCCTCGCGTGCCATGACGCTGTGCTGGAGCCCGAAGAAGGCCAAGAGCATTGCGTCGATCGAGAGGGCTTGGGGCCACGAGGACGATCGCCCCCGATCGACTGTGAGGGGCACCCATTGATCGGCGCAGAAGGCCACAAAGTAGAGGGAGACCAGCCCAAAGGCGAGGTAGCCGAAGATCGCGTAGCTGAGGCCGAGAATACGCATGGTTTGGTTCGGGGCCGGCAGTGTACTGGCATTGAGGCGGCTGTCCAGTGCCGTTGCCTGCGCGACTCCGCTACAATCCTGGGCAGACGGCAGAGGAGGGCATGATGCGGA
>CAZQTQ010000318.1:0-5580 GCA_964596025.1 uncultured Rickettsiales bacterium | reverse complement strand
TTCAGCCCTGCGGCTGGCTCGCCTCCTACCTAGGCTGCGCGCTGACCACCGACACCGAGCTCTGCTTCCGCAACCTGGACGGCACCGGCACCGTCCACGTCGACCTCCTTCCGGACTCGGGCACGCTCTTGACCCGCGTCAAGAGCACTGGAATCTCGAAGACAGGCACGATGATCATCGTGTCGTTCCACGTGGAATGTTCGGTGGGGGACACGCCGGTCTACGACCTCGAGACCGTCTTCGGGTTCTTCCCGCAGAGTGCTCTCGAGAATCAAGTCGGCTTGCCCACGACTGATGTACAGCGGGCGCTGCTTGAAGCTCCAGAAAACCTCGTCCGTGACCTGAGCCAGCGCCCCCCCCAGCCGATCTGGACTCCTACCCGGCCGCAGCTGGCCCAACCCATGCTGCTCATGCTGGACCGCGTCTCCTACTTCGACTCCCAAGGAGGTGCCGCCGGCCTGGGAACGGCCCGCGGTGAGAAGGATGTCGACCCCGGCGAGTGGTTCTTTGCAGCCCACTTCTTCCAGGACCCAGTCCAGCCGGGCTCCCTGGGCATCGAGGCCATGATTCAGCTCTTGCAGTGGACGATGCTGGAGAAGGGACTCGACGAGGGCATCGATAAGCCCCGCTTTGAGACCCTGGGCCTCGGGGAGGAGATGTGCTGGAAGTACCGGGGCCAGGTGATTCCCGAGAACGAGGTCATCTCGTCGACCTTGGAGATCACCGCGATCCGTCCTGAGGACCACGGATGTGTCGCAGTCGCCGACGCCTCACTCTGGGTCGACGGTAAGCGCATCTACGAGGCCACAGGCCTGGCGATGCGCATCGTTTCTGGCGGAACGCCCAAGAGTCCCGTCCGGACTCTGGACCCGGAGACGGACCCCTGGATTGCCGACCACTGCCCCACTTGGACCGTACCAGCGCTGCCGATGATGTCCGTAGTCGACCTCTTGGCTCAGGGAGCCTGCAAGGAACAGCCGATCACGGCGCTGCGCGACGTGCGGGTCAAGGACTGGCTCACGGTTGAAGATGCCCGCCAGCTACGGACCGACCGCGATGGCGAGCAGGTTCGCCTCGTCGCCGTAGAGAAAGACGGAACCGAGACCGAGGTCGCGAGTGCCCGGGTCCAGACCGGGGCCTACATGCGGCGACCCACAGCCTTGCCCGCCCTGGACGGCGAAGAGCTGCCACTGCCCTACACGACGGGGGAGCTCTTCCACGGCCCCGCGTTCCAGGTACTCGAGTCACTTGTCCGAACCGGAACTGGCGCTTCGTCCCGACTGCGTGCCGACTCGACCGTCCCTTGCGGGCGCTTGAACCCCGCGCTCTTGGATGGCGCCACCCACGGCATTCCGCACGATCAGCTCCAGCTCTGGAACCCCGAACTGGCAGCCGACAAGGTTGCCTACCCCGCCCTCATCCCGGAGATGCGCTTCTTCGGCCCCACACCGACCACGGGAAGCATCCGCTGCGAGGTACGGCCCGACGGAACCCTGGGCAGCCCCGAGTTCCCAGCCTTCCAGGTCCAGCTCATTGGCGAGACCGGGGTGTGGTGCAGTTTCCGCCTGATCGAGGCCTGCTTTGACAAGGGAACAATTGGGCAGGCGGCCCCCTTGGAACGCCGTGCTTTCTTGCGGGACCGAACCTTTGTTCCCTGCCTCCGTACCAGCACGGACCGCGACGGCGTCACCGAGCTCAGCGAAGCCGCGATCGCAGGAATCGACTGGCTGCCGGGCACCGTCGAAGCCATCTACGGCAGCCGCGACCTCGGCGAAATCGCACGACGTGAGCACATCGCTCACGTCAATGAGCTGCATCCGAGCCGAGTCCCCTCCGGACTCCCACTGCAGCGATTCGACTTGAAGACCGAGCAGGTTGGGGAGACCGTGCGCGTGAGTGGCGACGCTCACGGGACATTGGACCTCAGCCCCATTGTCGACTTCTGGACTGAGTGGTTCGACCACGCACCCTGGCCGGTCGAAGACCTCTACTACGGCTTGATCGAGCGCTTTATCGGCAAGGTCGTGATCACCGATCCGGAGGCCTTTGCTGCAGTGCGGGGCAAGAGCCTGCTCTACCTCGGCAACCACCAGGTCGGCGTGGAATCGCTGCTTTTCTCCATCATCGCCTCGGGCCTGGGCCGAGTGCCCACGGTCACACTGGCCAAGGACGAGCACCGACATACCTGGCTAGGCAAGCTCATCGCGCACTGCTTCGCCTACCCCGACGTCGAAGACCCCCGGGTCATCACCTTCTTCGACCGCAACGACAAGGCTTCCCTGCCCAAGATCCTCGAGGATCTCGCGGCCGAGATGGCGGGCCCTGGCCGCAGCGTCATGGTTCACATCGAAGGCACGCGGTCGTTGGAGTGCCGAACGCCAGTCCAAAAGATGAGCGGCGCCTTCCTCGACATGGCTCTTGCCGTTGACGCCCCGGTGGTCCCGGTCCGGTTTGCCGGCGCACTCCCCGTGGATCGGCTGGAGAAGCGGCTGGAGTTCCCGGTAGGGATGGGACGCCAGGACCTGTACATTGGCCGGCCCATCCTCCCCTCGGAGATGGGTGCCTTGCACTACGGCGACCGCAAGAAGCTCTTGATCGAAGCCATAAACGCATTAGGCCCCGACAAGAGCACAGAACAACCGCTTCCCGGCGACGGGGCCTTCGCTTCGAGAGTGCAGGGCTGGCAAGAACGCTACGGGGTAGACGAAGAACACGCCGTCTTGGGCTGTGTACTCCGTGAGCGCAAGTCGCCGACGGCCGAGACCCAACTGCTCCTAGACGCCGGCCCCCACGCCTCGCCCTTCGAAGGCCCGGCTTCCGCCTGGATCGAGGAGCTACGGCACCGACTCTTCGGCAGCTCCTAGCCCGTCTCCCCCCCCTGTACTGGGGGTAGCTGGCGACAGCTCAGCGATCTTCGCCCGACGTTTCACCTCAATCGTGCCGGCCAGCCAGGCCGCCACGAGGTAGAGCGGCAGCTCGATAACCATCCAGCTGGGGCCCTTGATCGTGAGCATGTTCATGATGCCCCCGATGAGGGTCAATACACCGACGATCATCGCCAGGACGATCGGGCGCGAGGCTCCAAGGCGCGCAGCGGTCCAGCCGCCGACAAAGGCCTGCCCCAAGTGGGCCGCGAGAACGACAAAGAAGGCGATGGTCGGCAGGCCGGCGATGTAGGCGTTCATCTGCTCGGGCTCCGCCATGTTCATGCCCTCGGGCATGGGGAACAGGACGTGTGCATTGAGAAGGATGAGGGCCATGTTGAGGACGGAGCCAACAAAGAGTCCGGCGACGACGGACAGGATGTTTCGGATCATGGGCGACTCCTGGAAGTAGTGGGGCGAAGAACCTAGGCCCCCTGCTCCCGACTTCACGACGCCTGGGGGCAAGGCAAGAGTACCGTGAAGAACCCGTCAGGCAGCCTTGAGGACCCCCATGAGTTTTGCAGAAAGACGGACCCCAACAAGCAGGTTGAACAAGAGCACCAGCATGTAGGGCCAGAACACGGCGAGGTACACAGTGGCTGCTTCCGAGGCCATCTGCGCTGTCATCAGCAAGACAAACCACCAGTCTGCATCCTGCTTCCGGTGGATGACTCCCACCACAACCAGTTCCAGCAGAATCGCAGCACTGAGGAGGTGAGTTGCGTTGCAGCATGGGGCCGGATGAGGGCACATTATGTCTGCTCGATAGGGTCCAACCGTACTTTGCCTTTCCTCCCGACTTGCCATAATGGCGACATGATGAGGTTCGCTTGGCTCTCGGCGAACGAGTTCGGTCTATCGCTCCTCGACGCGGTGGTCGGGCTGGGCGACCCCCAGATCGACCTTGCCGCAGTGATCACCCTGAAGCCGGGTGCCCGCACCGTCATGTACGACGGCGTCCCCCCCGAAGCATGGACCCGGGCCGGTGTCGACGTGTTCTACATCGATAGAATCGAATCAGACGGCGCGGAGGTCCTGCGCCAGCTGGCTCCTGACTACGTCGTGATGGCCGGCTGGCGGCAGATCGTCCCAAGTGAGGTGCTGGAGATCCCAACCGCAGGTTTCGTGAGTTTCCACCCGACCATGCTTCCTTGGGGACGAGGGCCAGCACCCCTCATCAACCAAATCATGGCGGGTGCCGAGCTTTCCGCTATGTCGTTTCTGTACACAGATGACGGCGTCGACTCGGGCGATCTCATCGGCCAGGGCCAGTTCCGCATCGAGCCTGACGACCACGCGTGGGATGTGTACGAAAAGGCGGTGGAACAAGGCGTCGCACTCGGAATCAAGCACCTGCCGCAGCTGGCCCGGGGCACCGCGCCTCGCTGGCCACAGGAGGAGAACGACGCATTCATCTTTCCGCGGCCGAAGAGGGCCAACATCATCGATCTTAACGAGAAGCTCGAGGCGACCTACCGGCGGATCCGTGCGTTGTCAAAGCCCTATCGAGGCGCTCACTTCACGGATCGCGCCGGCAACCGTCTCGTCGTCTGGCGCGCGGCACCCACGACCCAACCCAACGGCACGCGAATTACCCCTGACCTAGACCTCGCAGCGCACCGGGATCACGCAGAGGAGCTATATTTCAGCGACGGTGATAGACACCTGCAGGTCGTCAGCGGGGAGATCCGACAAACATGACCACTGTACTTGTTGTGGCAGCCCACATGGACGACGAGGCCCTTGGCTGCGGTGGGGCTATCGCTCGGCACGCGGCCAACGGCGACGAAGTTCACGCTTGCTACATGACCGACAGTTCAACGAGCCAGTACGTCGGCGACGATTCGAAGCTGAGCGCGAAGTACGAGCAGGCGAAGGAGGTGGCAGACATCCTCGGGCTCTCTCAGTTGCACCACCTCGACTTCCCGGACATGAGGCTCGACAGCGTGCCCATCCCGGATCTCGCCTCTGGCGTGGCGGAAGTCACCCGCGCAATTGCGCCCGAGATCGTATACACCCACCACCCGGGCGACCGAAACAAAGACCACTCCCTCACGTACGAGGCAACCCTGGTTGCGGCCCGGCCCTACCCGGGACAGACGATCCGGCGTGTACTCACCTACGAAGTGCTCTCGTCTACGGAGTGGGGCGAGCAGCACTTGCCCTTCATCCCCAACTGCTTTGTGGAGATCGGAGACTGGATCGAAGCGAAGATCCGGGCCATGGGCTGCTATGTAGACGAGTTGCGGGACCCGCCCCATCCCCGATCACTGGAAGGGATCCGGATCCACGCCCGCGACCGGGGAATGAGCGCGGGCCTCGAATACGCCGAGGCCTTCTGCATTGTCTACGACATCTGCCGCTGAGCCGTGGCTACGCCTAGACGCAGTCAACCGTACTTCTCCTTTCCCGTCAGGTTGCCATAATGGGGTCTGCCTACATCCGGGGGTGGGCCAAGTGACGTGGAGGAGGTGGCCGGATGGCCCACTCTCGGCCTAAAACGCTGCAGCCTGCAGCCCTTGTGGGTTTGCTTGGCGTTGCCCTCGGAGTCATCGCCTGTCAGGAGGGCCGGGGCGATGGTCCCGAGGACGGCACGCGCTTCCACCCCGACGGCTACCAGGAACCCGAGATCCACGGCATGGACGCCAAGCTCCAA
>CAZQTQ010000317.1:3379-5581 GCA_964596025.1 uncultured Rickettsiales bacterium | reverse complement strand
ACCGGGAGACCGGGAGTCGGGCGACGATACACGACGGTCTTGGTGCCGTCGAGGCGCTGGGTGGGCCACCGAGCCTGCTAGAGTCCCGCCTCATGGCGACCGAAGCACCTGTCCCCCCGGACCACGCAGAGATCCCCTGCGCAGAGGTCCCGTGGCGCGAGGCCCTCAGGAACGCGCCGCGCCACTGGGAGCCCTGGGCGCGCCTCTGGGGCTGGGACGAGGAACGGATTGAAGCGGCGAAGTCCGCCCACCGCAGCTTTCTCTTTCGGGCGACTCGGTACTACCTGAGCTTGGCGGACCCCCGCGATCCACAGGACCCCATCCTGAGGCAGGTGCTGCCCGATTCGCGGGAGCAGAGCCCCCAGCCGAGAGGTTTTGCGCTCGACGCCGTCGGGGATCTTCTGCCCGAGAACCACCCCGCACCCGGTCTGATCCAGAAGTACCCCGGACGGGCTCTCTTGGTGGTGACCGGAGCCTGCGCGGTGCACTGCCGGTACTGTTTCCGGCGGAGCTTCCCTTACGGGGAGGTTGCTCAGGTCGGGCCCCTCCTTCGGGAAGCCCACGAGGCCCTCGCTGCCGACCCATCGATTCAGGAGGTCATCCTCAGCGGTGGGGACCCCCTGATCCTGTCCGACGAGGCGCTGTTCGAGCTCGTGGCCGGGCTCGCCGCAATCCCCCATCTGCGAAGACTTCGGGTGCACAGCAGGATGCCCGTCGTACTCCCGCAGCGCATCACCGACGAGCTGGTGACGATCTTGAGCGGCTGCCGCTTGCGCTGCTGGGTCGTCAGCCACTTTAACCATGCCCGTGAGCTCGCCCCCCCCGCAGTTGCCGCCTGCCACCGCCTCCAGCGGGGTGGCATTCCCGTTCTGAACCAGAGCGTGCTCCTGGCCGGAGTAAACGACAGCGAGGAGGCGCAGATGGATTTGCAGGAGGGGCTCGTGGACGCGGGGGTCAAGCCCTACTACCTCCATCAGCTGGACCGCGTGGAGGGGACGGCACACTTCGAGGTTCCGGAGTCGGAAGGCCTAAACCTCGTCGAACGTCTACGTAAGCGATTGACTGGGATTGCGCTGCCTGCCTACGTGCGGGACCAACTTGGTGCGCCATCGAAGAGTCCGATCCTCTCTCTCGCTCTCTCTGCACTGCTGACTGGGGTTGCATTCGGCGGTCTGGGGGGCTGTGGTGATGGCGAAACGAAGAGTCCTCAGACCGAGACTGCCACCGCTACATCCAAGCCGGACCCTTCGCCAGAGACCGCTGGACCCACGGCAGCTGAGCAGCCGGCGCAGATGCCCAAGGTGGTAGCTCTCGCGACGAAGGGCGCAGTCCTGAACGGGCCCGTCGATCGGGTTCTTGCCGCGACGTTGAGTCCCGGCGGTGAGCCGACGGTCTTTCTTGCACAGGGCAACCTCCTATTCTTTGGAACTTGGCCCGTCGGCGCCCCTGCGCCGACCATTCGTGGCCACTTCGTGGGCAAGGGACGGCTACAGACCTGGATGGCCTGGGATCTGGATGGCGATGGGGCCCAGGAGGTCATCGCCGCCTTCGGAGTGGGCCGCGATTTCACCGACGCCCCCTTGGAAGTCGTGCGCATCGGCCGCCAGGGCAAGACCACCTCTTCCGTGTCTCTTTGGCGCCGCGACGGCGAGCGCGATCAGGTCACGGCCCTGGCTCCTTGGCCCCGCTCGGACGGGACCTGGGATCTCTACGTGGCGGCCTTCTCTTCGCGCTTCGAAGTGGATGGAGGGGTGCTTCCTCGCGGCGGCGGGGCGGTCCAGTGGCTTCCCGGGCACCGGCTTCGCATGGGGATGGCCCGTGCAGTTGGCGATTTCGACGCGGACGGTGCGGCCGAGGTGGCTGTCGGTCGGCTGTATGGGGATGCTCCTGGAGCTGATGGAGACCTCCGGGTGATCCAGGAGGACGGTAAGTACGAGACCGTACCGACGCTACGTGGGGTGCGGGCGCTCGCCGCGGCGGATCTTGAAGGCGACGGCCGCGCCGAACTTCTCTTTGGCGACGGCTGGCACAAGGCCTACGCCAAGCACGGACGCTTTCGGCCGACGGTTGCCCGGTGGCAGCCCGGTGGGGCCTGGACTTCCGAGCTTGTCGAGGAGCGGAGCGATCAGTACAGCATCGAGAGGATCGGCTGGTTCGCCGGCCACCTTGTCGCGAGCGGCAGCCAGGGGGTGTATCGCTACC
>CAZQTQ010000317.1:0-3369 GCA_964596025.1 uncultured Rickettsiales bacterium | reverse complement strand
CCAACCGCCTCCACCGGCAGTTGGAGCTCTCTGGGTGCCGACGCTCTCTTGCTCAGCGGTCCCGCCGCGCGCCGCGTTCCTGTCTCGCAGCCCTAGTGGACGTCAGCGCGGCGGAACAGGGCGAGGGCGAGGGCGGTGAATAGGGCGGTGTAGCCGAGGCTGAGCCCGAGTGGGGTCAGGCCGTCGGAGAAGAGGGTTCCGGGGCCGTGGTGGTCGGTGACGCTGCGGGCGGCGGTCAGCGTGAGGTGGCGCAGGGTGTCGGCGAGGGGAGCAAGGTCGAGCTTTGTCTGGGCTATCCCCGTCAGGATCAGGTGGGTCAGAAGCTCGCTGCCGAGCAAGAAGGCCGTGCCAAAGAGCGTGCCAATCGGGGAGCGGGTGAGGACGGCCAGCAGTGCCACGAGGGCGAAGGCGGGCCCGAGGCTCAGCAGGCTGGTTCCGAGGCCGAGCAGGACGCGGAAGCCACGCTGGGGGACCGACGGCACCTCGGCCATCCAATGCACCCAAGGGCTCTGTCCGACCAGGCTGAGGTCGCTCTCAGTTCCGAAGAGGAGGAGGCCCCCGAGGCTGCCGAGCAGGAGCGCAAGGCCGAGACTCGCCAAGGGGACACAGGCGGCTACGAGGGCTTTGGCCAAGAAGATCCGCGAGCGACTCACTGGCCGAACCAGCAGCATGGCCAGGGTCCCTCGGCTGAAGTCCTCGGCCCAGAGGACAGCGGCGGCGAGCAGTAGGACCAGGCCGTTGAAGGGAGATGTGGCCATGCGCACGGCGACCTCGCCGGCGATCAGGAAGTCGGCAGCGTCGCCGCTCTGGCCCGAGGAGGCGCTGAGGACCTCCAGACCCTTGAGTGCGGCGAGTGCGGCGATTCCATGGAGCGCCCCGAAGAGCAGAACTGCTGCGCCGAGACCCCGCCCGCGCAGCTTGCGCCACTCGGCACCGCAGAGGGCTGCCAGTCGCGGCAATTGCGAACTCATGGCGCTTCCTCCGTTACCGCAGCCGGCTCAGCGGGGGGGGCCGGCAGGCGGCCAGTCAGGCGGAGGAAGGCGTCTTCTAAGGACTCTCCCTCCCGAACCAAGTCCTGGGTCGGGCCCTCTGCCACCTTGCGGCCCTCCTGGATGATTCCCACCCGGTTGCAGACAAGGCTCAGTTCTCCCAAGAGGTGGCTGGAGACCAGCACGGCGATGCCCTCGTTGTCGCGGAGGTGCAGGAGCAGGTCGCGCACTTCGCGCATTCCCACCGGATCGAGGCCATTGGTCGGCTCGTCGAGGATGAGGAGCTTAGGGGAGCCGATGAGTGCCTGGGCGATTCCCAGCCGCTGCTTCATGCCGAGCGAGTAGGTTCCAACCCGGTCGCCAGCACGGTCGGCCAGGCCCACCCGCTCGAGCTCACTGCGGAGCTTCTCTTCGGGGATGTCCCCCGAATAGGCGGCGAAGACCCGGAGGTTGTCCAGACCCGAGAGGTAGGGGTAGAAGCGCGGCTCTTCGACGATGCCCCCGATTGCGGTTCGGCTCGAGACGGAACTCGGCTTGCCAAAGAGACGTACCTCGCCGCGATCGGGTCGGATCAGCCCGAGCAGCATGCGCAGCGTTGTCGTCTTGCCGGCTCCGTTGGGCCCAATGAAACCGTAGATGTCCCCCGGTGCCACGCAGAGGTCCAGGTCCCCGACGGCCACGCGGTTGCCGTAGCTCCGGGTAAGCCCCCGAGCCTCCAGCGCCCAGGGAGTGGAAGGCTGGTCCTCAGTCGCGGAGATAGGGATAGCCCTCAGGCTTCACAGTCAGCACGCTGCAGGTGGCCCGTTCGACGACGCGCTCGGTGGTCGAGCCGACGAAAAAGTCCTTGATGGTCGTTCGTCCGTGAGTGCCCATGACGACAAGATCGGCGTGGGCATCCTCAGCTGCGCTGAGGATCTCAGTGGCCGGATCGCCGGTAGCTACCCGAACGAAGAAGCGGTCTCGGGGTAGGGCAGGGAGCCCACTGGTCTTGGAGACCTCGGCGGCGACGGCCTCGAACAGACCCTTGAGCGCGGCCTCTTGGCGTTCTAAGGCGCCCATTTCGGCTCGCGCACTCTTGTTGTCGCTCCAGGCTTCTTTGTCTGGGCGGGAGTCTTCTACGTACAGGAGGAAGAGCGTGGCGCCGGTACGGGCCGCCAGGTCTGTGGCGTACTCCAGCGCGCGCCGTGCGCACTTGCTCAGGTCCGTTGCAACCAAGATCTTCTGGAAGCAGTACATCGGCATGCCCCCTTTCTCGGGTGATCGGGTGGGGTTTTTGGGCGGGCGGGCGAACCATGGACCCCCAAAGGACGTCCGTCAATGAGCGTCTTTGGAAATTTGTTGGTCGCTTCTAAGCCTGCTCGAGTCGGTTACCAAGAGGCGGTCGACGGTTTCGACCAGGTAGCGGTGCAGCGGGCCGGCGGCCGATGGCGCCCAGTCCAACGAAGCACACTGGTCCTCTCGCCAGGCCGTGTTGGCGCGGTTGGTGTTCAAGCGGGTGGAGGCCGAGGCTCCTTGGGTTGCCCGAGCCAGAAGCACGAGTGCGGCGTGTGCCCCTTCCGGTCCCCTCAGGTGGTCCTCCCAGCTCTGGATGCGCTGGTAGTTGCAGGGGAGGTCTTGGATCCAGTTCATCGGATCCCGCAAGGCCCAAAACCCCACGGGATCCCGGTTGAGGGCCGTCTGCGCTGCGGGAGGTACGGGGCCGGTCTGCAGCATGGCTTCAGCATCCGGTGGGCCCTCCCAGTCCAGGAGGAAGCGGGTGCCCAGACGGTTACCCTCCCGGGCCAGGACCGGTGCGGCGAGAGCCAGGCCGCAGGAAAAGCTGAGGACGCCGACCCCTCCCTGCTTGGTGGCCCGTCGGCTGTGCGCGAAGTCCAAGACCGCGCGGAGGGAGTCCTGACCCTCCTCCCCGCAAAAATCGTCGTGGCCCCAGCTCCGGCCGCGCCCTACGGGATCGAAGTGGATGGCCCGCAGGCCGCGTGTCGCCCATTCATCGGCCGAGACGAGGTGTGGGCGGCCACAAAACACTGATCCTGCTTGGTCGCGATCTGGGACCAAGACAAGAACGGGGCGAGGGCTCTCGTCGTCGGGCTCGTGGACATGGACCCGAATGCGGTAGCCCGACGCGTTGGTCAGCCAGATCTCTTCGTGGCGCAACGGCACGGTGTGGCCGCCAGCGAGGAGACGGGCTAAGCGCCGTTTGGGGAGGGAGCGGACGAGATCCAAGCTGCGCTGGATGCGGCGACCCACCGCAAACCGACTCATCCCGCCTGACCGTGGGCCTCGAGCGCGTCGGGGAGCCGCGTGTAGATGCCGTCGAAGCCGCCGTTGGACAGGATGAGGACGACGTCGCCGCTCTCAGCCCGACAGCAGAGGGTGTCGA
>CAZQTQ010000316.1:0-5587 GCA_964596025.1 uncultured Rickettsiales bacterium | reverse complement strand
CAAAGTCCCCTTGCGCTCTCACGAGAAGTTCCCAAAATACCAGCGCCCAACCCTGTGGACCAGGGCATGAGGAGGCCCCATTGCCACTCCAAAAACTGTTCGGCTGGTTTGACCCCGAAGAGCGCAAGCAGCGCGCCTTTGACAAGGCAGTTGCGCGTTTGGTGTCCAAGAACCACCAGCATGAAGAGCGCATGATCGTCATTGAGAGCCTCGCGGACGAGGAGACGGCCGAGGCGGACGCGGCCCTGTTCCGTCGCTGGGACATGATCTCGGACAAGAAGCGAGAAGACGTGGCCGAGAAGGAGTACTTGGCCGAGATCCTCGTCAAGAAGGGCAGGAGCATCCTGCCGCATCTCCGGATGCACAACGATCGCTCAGTGAACATCACTTGGCCCATCCAAGTACTCAAGCGCATCGTCGACGACGACGCGGTGACCGAGGAACTCCTTCGGCTGCTGATGCGGGAGCAACAGCGGGTGGCCGCCTTCAAGCCCGAGAAGAAGATACGCATTCTCCAGATGCTCGGGGAGTTCGAGGACGAACGCATCGCCCCGGCCACTCTCCCGTGCATGTGCGACTTCGACGAGACGGTGCGCTACGAGGCGGCGCGGCTCCTCGGCGCCCAGCCCTCGGATGCGGCTAGAGACGCCCTCTTGGATCGTCTCTGCGAGCCAGAAGAGGACAGCAGGCGGGTTCGGACCGCTTTGCTGGACGCCCTGCATCGAGGCGGATGGAAAGTGCTCGACCGCAAGGACGATGTGAGCCCCCATTTGGGGGAGGCCTATCGCATTGGGCCCAAGGGGAACCTAATCGCCGCAGAGTGATGGGTCGAGGTCGGTGTAGGCGGTCTAGGAAGCGAGCTGCGGCTGCGATACGCCCCGCGGCCCGACCCGCGCGGACGACAACATCCACCGAGCCAAGGTCCAGCCGAGCCGTGCCCTCTGAGTCAAGGAGCCGCTTCGCTGTGCCCGGAGGGCTTGTCGCGCGAGGTACGTTGGGCGGAGGTAGAAGCCTCCGTAGAGCCGCCGCAAGGTCCGGTCGAGATCCCCTTCGGTCCAGCCGGGCGGGAGCAGAGTGTCTCGAATCTCCTCGGCGTCGGCGGGGTTTCGGACCCGGCTCTGCCGAAACCAGCCCTCGCGGTGGGCCAGTTCGTGCAACTCGGTGCCGGGGAAGGGCGAGAGAGTGCTGAACTGGAGGAAGTCGATTCCGCTGTCGACGGCGAAGCGCAGGGTATTGAGTGAGGTCTTAGGCGTCTCTCCCGGGATCCCGACCAGGGCGTAGCCGACGGTCTCGATGCCGGCGTTCTTGCAGGCGGTGATGGCGGCGCGCACCTGCTCGACCCGTTGGTCTTTCTTCAGGAAGTCCAAGCTCTCTTGGTTGGCGGACTCCAGCCCAAAGGCGATGGTCTTGCAGCCCGCCCTCGCCATGAGTCGGCACAGCTCCTCGTCGATGCCATCGACCCGCGCCTCGCACTTCCAGTGTAGGTCGACCCCCCGTCTCAAGATCTCCTCGCTGATGGCCTGCACCCGCTTCTTTCGCAGCGTGAAGTTGTCATCGAAGATGCAGACTGACCCAATGCGGAACCGGCGCTGCACTTCGTCCAGTTCATCGACGACGTCGCCGGCGGAGCGGGCGCGCCAGGGGTTGCCCGAGACGGTCTTGTCGCAGAACGTGCAGCGGAAGGGGCAGCCGCGGCTGCTGATGACCGAGGTGAAGCGGGGACGGGTTTGGAATACGTATCGGTAGCGATCGTGAGGTACGAGGTGCCGGGCGGGGCGGGCGAGGGCGTCGAGGTCGCGGGGAGCCGCGGCTTCGACCAAGGGGTGGCCTCGGACCAAGACGCCCGGGGGGACGGGACCCCGCTCGCCGCCGGCCCACCAGCGTAAGAGGTCTACGGCGGGCCCTTCGCCCTCTCCGACAACCAGCGCATCGACGTCGGGGAACTCTGCCAGCGCCGCCTCCCGAAAGCGCGTCGCATGGACCCCCCCGAGAACGATCTTGTCGCAGAGGCTGCGGACGAGTCGAAGGTCTTGAGCGATGCGGTGCCGCATAGGAGTCATCCCAGAGAGCCCGATGCAAGGGGCTCCCAGGGTGCGGACCCGGTCCACGAAGTCCGATCGATTTAGGCCCTCCCCCGGTGCATCGACGACGGCTACCCGGTAGCCGGCCCGCTCGAGGCTTCCCGCTACGTAGAGGAGGCCGAGTGGAGGAACCGCGAGTCCGCCGCCCCGTCCATCGGGGGCGGGCCCACGAACCAGGGTGATCTCAGGTCGGACGCGCACGACCTACCAGGTCAGCTCAAGGAGCCGCGCTTTGATGCGGCGGGCCTCGGGGTGGAGGGGGTCGAGCAGGTCCAAGGCCTTGCCGTAGTGGTCGGCAGCCTTCTGTGGTTCTTGGACCGCTTCGAAATAGATGTGTCCCAAACCGATGTGGGCCATGAGGTTTTCAGCTTCGCATTGAAGGCTCTCGTCGTACAGGTCCAGTGCCGCTTGGAAGTTCCCACGTTGCCGCATCGTCATGGCGAGGTTGTTGAGGGCGGGGGTGTAGCAGGGCGCTGCCTCCAGGGCCTGGCGGAAGGCCCTCTCTGCGCGATCCAGTTGTCCCTGGCGTGCGAGCGCGGCTCCGAGCTTGTTTCGCGCATCGGCGTTCCAGGGGCGGGCGGCGACCGAGGCCTCAAAGGCTTGTTCAGCGTCGGAGAGGCGGCCCTGTCCAACGTAGATGTCGCCCAAGTAGCGCCAGGCGTCCGAGGCCTGCGGATTGACCCGAACCGCGTGGCTCCATAGGGCTTCTTCGTTGCGCCAGAGTTGGTTGTACCCGTGGTTGTAGGCGCAGAGCACGAGCAGCCAGAGGCCGAGGACTAGGGAGGCTGCTCGCGCCCCTGTGCGGCTGCGTAGTGGGCCGGCAACGAACCAGCCTACGACAAAGGCCAGGCCGACGGTCGGCAGGTAGGTACGGTGTTCCACCATGGTCTCTTTGAGGGCGAACACCGAGGAGGTTGGGGCCAGGGTCGCAGCGAGGACCAGACCCCCAAAGCAGAGGGCGGGAGCGCTACGCCGGGCTCGGAGGAGAAGGGCGGCGAGAAACAGGAGGCACCCTAGCGAGAGCCAGGTTTGGAGCCGACCCGGCCAGAGCACTTCGGCGTACTCGTGGTAGAGGCTCTGGGGAAAGGGAAAGGCCCAGAGCCGCAGGTAGTGGACTACGACTTCGCCCTGGGTGAGGACGTTGGTGGAGACGGAGCGGATGGGCTCCGGGGAGGCAATGTAGCCGTAGGTGATGGCCCGCAAGGCCAGCAGGTAGATCGGCAGAGCGAAGTAGGGGAAGAGGCGCCCCCAGAGGCGGCCCCAGCTCTGCCGCAGCGTCCCCCAAGCCAGGGCTTCGGCGAGCCAGAGGATGGCGGGAAGGGTTGCGGCGATCTCCTTGGTCATGCAGCCAAGAACAAAGGCAGCCAATGCCAATAGGCTGAGGCGTCGGGCTCGGGCCCGCTGGGGGGCGAGGCCGGCACCGTCGGCTGGCAGCGGCAGATCCCGCCACGCGCGGGCCACCCACGCCGTAGCGAGGACTGCGCCGACGGAGGCTGCACCGAAGGCTAAGCGGAGGGAGGGCTCCGGCTCCATGTCCCGCACGATGTGGCTGAAGAAGGCGGTGGCGACTGAGAAGAGTAGGGCAGCGGTACCCGCCTTGGAGGCGTGGCGGGCCCGGGCCGAGACCGTTTCGGACCACCGAGCCCAGGCTTCTCCGCCTTCTCTGTCCAGATCGCGTCGGCGCCCATAGGCCTCGAGCGCAAGCAGAGCGAAGAGGGTGGCGAGGCTTGTGGAGCGCCCCGAAATGTAGGTCACCGATTCGATGGCCAGGGGGTGGACGGCAAAGAACAGGGTTCCGGCGGCGACGAATAGTCGGCCTCCCTCGGGGAGGAGCCGGCTTCCCAAGCGGCGCAAGGACTGGGCGAGCAGGAGGACGTTGGCCAGGTGGATGGCTACGTTGACGAGGCGGTAGCCCCAGGCGGTGAAGCCCCAGGCCCATAGATCGGCGGCGAAGCTGGCGAGCAGGACGAGGCGGAAGGGGTTGTAGCGCCTCAGCTCTTCCAGGCTCGGATCGCGGAGGATTCGGTTGCCGAGGATCTCGACCTTGTCGTCGTACTCAAAGGGGACGGCGAGGAAGGGCAGATAGAGGACTGCCACAAGCAGGGCCGCCATCCCCAAGAGGTGGCGGTGCTGCAGTCCCGTCGATGCCTCGGGAGGCGGATTCAGAACCTTGGCTCCGCAACCCCAGGCAGGCGGCGGGCCCCGGGGTCGCGGCGGGTTGACCACCATGCCTGTGCGAGCCGCCCGGGCATCGTGGCGGCGTAGCGGAGGGGGCGCAGGCCGGAGTGCATCGAGCGGCCGCCCAAGGCCTGCCGCATGACGACTGGGACCTCTCGGATCCGGAGGCCGCGGCGGTGCAGGCGCAGCAAGACGTCGGCGTCGGGGTAGTCGCTGGGGAACGGGAAGCGGGTGAACTCCTCTAGTACGCGCCGCCCCATGGCCTGGAATCCCGAGGTGGGATCGGTAAAGGGATAACCAGTCAAACCCCGCAGGAGCAGTCCGAAGACCGCGATGCCCGTGCGGTGATGCATGGGCATGGGGTAGACGGCCGGTCCAAGGAACCGCGAGCCTACGACGAGATCGCAGCTGCCGCGGTCTATCGCCTCGAGCAGAGGAGCTACTTCGGAGGGGAGGTGCTGTCCGTCGCCGTCGAGCTGCACGACCCGTTGGAAACCCTGCTTCAGGGCGTAGCAGTAGCCCGAGTACAGGGCGGACCCGTAGCCCCGGTTCAGCCTGTGGCTCAGGACGCGAGCTCCCGCGCTGGCGGCCTGCGCAGCGCTGTCGTCTTCGGAGCCGTCATCGACGACGAGGATGTCCATAGCAGGGTGCAGCCCGCGCAGTTCCTGCACGAGCGGGGCGATTCGGGGTCCCTCATTGAGGCACGGTATGACGGCGAGCGTGGCCATAGTCGTGGGTCCTGCGTTCCCCTCCATGTTGCTGGCCAGGCAAAGGGTGTCAACCGTTGGCCCCGGGTATTCTGGTCGGCGTGAGCCTGCGCGTCCTGTTTGTGGTGCCTTACTTTCCCCCGGCCTTTGCTTATGGCGGGATACCACGTCTTGCCTGGGGACTGGCTCGAAGTCTTCAGGATCGTGGGCATCGAGTGGAGGTCGTGACGACGGATGCGGCCGACGCGAAGAGCCGCGCCCCCGCAGGTCCGGTGGACTTGGACGGCCTGTCGGTCCTTCGTCTCAGGAACCGGTCCAATGCGTTGGCCTACCACCATCAGCTCTTCCTGCCAGTGGGGGCTCGGCGTGCCCTACGGGAGCGGATGGCCTCGACCGATATTGTCCACCTGCACGGCTACTGGCACCTGATGAATAACGAAGCGGTGGCCGCGGCTGGAGCGGCGGAGGTCCCTGTCGTGATGACGCCGAACGGCACTCTCTTGCCGCACGAGCGAAAGGTCGGAGTCAAGCGTGTGTGGGACCTTGTCTTTGGCCGCGCTGTCCGAGCGGGTGTGGCCCGGTGGATCGCCGTCTCCCGAGCTGAGCTCGCCCAATTCCACC
>CAZQTQ010000315.1:0-5614 GCA_964596025.1 uncultured Rickettsiales bacterium | reverse complement strand
AGGACGGAAGCGGCCCCGTCTGGCATGTCCAGACGGGGCCGCTCTTCTTGGGCCAACTGGTACACTCCGCCGCCATGATCCCCTACTTCCGTTTCGAAGAGATCCTGCTTTTGGCGGAGCCGATCTCGGTTCTTGGTCTCTCCATCGGACCGGTCGGCATCCAGCCTTGGGGGCTCGTGGTCGCCGCAGGCTTTGTTCTGGGGGGAATGCACTGCCAGGGAATCGCCCGGCGGCGGGGCATGGATCCATCTGCCTTCGCCGATTTGGTCTTCTGGTTGGCGGTCGGCGGAATCGGCTTCGGGCACATAGGCTACGCCCTCTTCTACGAGCCGGGCCCCTACCTACGGCGCCCCTGGGAGCTTCTCTACTTCTGGCAGGGGCTGTCGTCCTTTGGAGGGATCTTCGGCTGCATTGTCGTGGCCACGCTGTTCTTCCGGTGGCGTGGCGACAACATCCTGCGCTCTGCCGACATCCTGATGATGGGGCTGAGCTTCGGTTGGGGCATCGGCCGTCTGGGCTGCTTCGTTGTTCACGACCACATCGGTTGTCGGATCGAGGAAGTTCCAGCTGGGGTTCGGGCTGCCATCGGCTGGCTGGCAGTTCGCTTCCCAACACGGGCTGAGTACCTGCTGGCCCGGGAGACGGACCCCACTCAGTACGCCGCACTGGAGCCGGCTCTGTTGGGCACGGTCCGCTTCGACCTTGGCCTGATGGACTCCCTGCTGGGCTTTTCCATCGCCGGCATCCTCTGGGTTATCGCCAAGAGACCCCGCCGCGAGGGCCTCCTCCTCGCTCTCTGCCCCCTCCTCTATGCGCCGGTCCGGTTCGGACTGGACTTCCTGCGCAACGACGATCTCTCGCTGCAGGACGCCCGCTATTCAGGCCTGACACCGGCACAGTACGGCTGTTGCGTGCTCTTTGTTCTGGGCCTTTTGGTACTCCAGCGCGCTCGGACGCGGGAAGTCTGGCCAAGCCCAGCAAGGCCCGCCTAGGGAACCGGCGACCCTTCGAAGTGGGGTAGGGCCTCCTCGTCGCCCGCACCCTTCTTGACCGCGGGGTAGGAGCCCGAGTTGCGGGCCTTGTCTCGCCGCCGGTTGCGCTCGCGCCGTACCGCCCGGGCCACCTTGTCCGCGGCCAGGTCGATACTCTCTTTGACGCTCTCACCGTCAGCGTGAACCACCTGGGTCTTGGCATGCGGAATGAAGACGTGGACGGCGACTCGGTGCCCCGGCTTGCCCGAGCGCTTGTTGCGCTGGGTTACCTCGACGTCGACCTTGGAGGCCGAGTTGCCGAGGATTTTCTTGAGCGCGCCCCCGATTTTTCGCTCCGCGTAGGATCGATCTGCGTCGTTTACTGCGACGGCGTGGGCACGAAGATGAAAGTCCATGAGTCCTCCTTGAGCTGCGGAAGGTCCGGCCCCACGTTCGGAGTCTGTCGGCGGGCCCCGGATCGACGATCGTACACTGGGACGGGCAGAGCAGGGTAGGCGATGGTGGAAGAAGGATTTCAGCGGCCCTTTGTCTTGGGTCTGTGCGGGGGCAGTTGTTCAGGCAAGTCGACGGTAGCGCGCCACCTGGTGGCGGCTCTGTCGCCGGAGCCCGCTGCCGTTCTCTCCTTTGACGCCTACTACCGTCCCCTCAGCCACCTCCCACTCGCCGAGCGCCACCACCAAAACTTCGATCACCCGGACAGCCTGGACCACGGGTTATTCCTTACTCATTTGGACGCGCTCATTGCTGGCCAAGGCGTTGAACAGCCGGTCTACGATTTCCCGACCCACCGTCGGACGGCTGAGACCCGTTCTGTCGAAAGCGCCCGGGTGGTGGTGGTCGACGGAATCCTGCTCTTCACAGTGCCGGGTATTGGGGGGCGCCTCGACTGGAGCCTCTTCCTCGACTGCCCGGAGCCGGAGCGGCTAGCCCGCCGCATTCGACGGGATGCGGTCGATCGGGGCCGAAGCGAGGAGTCGGTTCGGCGGCAGTTTGTGGCGACGGTGGCCCCCATGCACAACCGTTTCGTACAGCCAGCTCGGGAGCGGGTGGATCAGGTCGTGGAGCCGGATTCGGACATCAGCGTAGTCATCGCTTCGCTCGTGGAGCGGATCCGGGGCCAGTAGGCGGGTGGAATGGGGGCGCCCGAAGGGGCGAAGGAGCCCACAAAGGGCCGCTTCCCCGGAGGGCTGGGCCCTCTCTACTCGTTGATTCGCAGCGTGTAGTCGCCGGTGGCCCCGTTGTAGCCGTAGACCTTCAAGAAGCGCAGGCCAGGGCCCGATTCCACGGTCTCTACGCCCGAGGTCGTCGTCGACGAGTCGATGAGCGTGCCGTTGCTCTTGTAGAGCGCGATGTCGAGGTCGCCCGTGCCGGGGTTGAACTCGACCGTAATGGCGCCCTGCGAGGTGGTCGCTGGAATGCGGAACCAGTCGATGTCGCCTTCGCAGATCCGCAGGCCGTTGTAGGTGCCCTCGCCGATTTCGAAGGCAGTCTCTTGGGTCTCGTTGGAGTCGTTGCAAGGGTCGCCGGTTGCGACGCCACCGTCGAAGGAGACGGTGATTCGGTAGTCGCCAGTGGCGCCCTCATAGCCGTAGACCTGGACCGAGATGGGCTCGTTGCCGTCGAAGCTCAGGTCGACCGACTCCTCGTCGTGGGTGCTGGTGCTCCGGTCGGCGACCTGTTCGCCGCGGTACATCCTCAGGTCGAGGTCTCCGTCTCCGTGTTCAAAGGCGATGGAGAAGCGGACGATCGAGTCCGTCGGAGGCTCGAAAGTGAACCAATCGCTGTCGTTCTCGGCGATCCTGGCCCCTTCGAAGCTTCCCTCGGCCAGGAGGTGGGCGGTGCCGCGGCTGTCGTTGGGTTCGAAGGGGTCGGTTCCGGCCGTCTCGCCGCTAGTCTCGCTGCCCTCTTCGCCGCGGTTGAGGATGGCGTCGGACACCTCGCAAAACGGGGTCCAGCCGTGGGTCGACTCAAGATCGTTGGCGACGTTCGCCTGCGGGCAGGTCTCGTCGGCACTCCAGGGAACCCAAGCCGCGCCCTGGCCGATGGACTGGGCGTGGTCAGAGAAGGTCTGGTAGCCGCCGTTTTGGGCCTTGAACACGGTGGGTGCCAGGCAAGCCTGGGCCTCCTCCTGACGGCTGAGGTTGTAGCTCATGACCACGTCGTACATCGCCCGCGAAGTGCTGTTCCAGCAGCAGGTCTTGCTCTCGTTGTAGCTCAGGTCCGCGAAGACGTAGTCCTCGTAGTTCCGGTACTCGGCGTCAACCTGCTCGCGGGCCATGCCGAAGCGGCTCTGCAGGAGGTTGTAGAGCTCCTCGAACGCGGCCTCCCGGCCGTGTCGGGCCGAGCAGGAGGAGGGGTGGTCTCGGAGCCATGCACGCTTGTCTTCGATGATGTCGAGGAGCTCGTCCCGAAGCTCGTCGGGGGGCACGGTCACGAGGAGGTCGGCGAACTGCTCGGGCCGGGCGGCGCGCTCCTCTTTGCGGCTCCAGGCAAGGTACTCGTCCAGATTGGT
This sequence comes from uncultured Rickettsiales bacterium, assembly GCA_964596025.1. Lineage (GTDB taxonomy): Bacteria > Myxococcota_A > UBA796 > UBA9615 > UBA9615 > CAZQTQ01. The sequence continues at coordinate 2,110 of CAZQTQ010000315.1, read as the reverse complement.
GGCGAGGACCCGGTTGCGCCACTTGCCGCCGCTCCTCTCGGCCGAGAGCCAGCGCTTCAGGCCGCCTCCGAGGTCGACGTAGCGCTCGCCCTCGCTGTTCTCACCCTCGCCGCCTGTGGTTTGGGCGGTGAACAGCATCTTGGACGAGGCCTGGCTCTCCCACTTCGCTTGGCGCCGGGGCATCGAGCCACTGGCCAGCTCCGCCGCCTTCTTGCCTTCGGGGCGGTTCTGAACGTCCTTGACTAGCAGGACGTGGCCGATGCCGCGCCGTCGCCATCGCTTGAGAAGCACGTCGCCCGCGCGAAGGCTCTGAGGGGTCGCGTGGTAGGAGTTGGCGTCGTCGGCGAGGTTGATGCTCCCGAAGTAGGGCAGAAGGACCAACAGGAAGTGCCCAACACGTTTGTTGAGCAGCAGCTCGTCGAAGTAGTAGCCGGCGCCTGCGTCGTCTCCGAGGAAGCTGTTGGTGTCCGGGCCGCCTCCGTAGAGGTGCCGGCCACGGAGGTTCGAGTCGCTGGGCCAGTTGGCCAGCGCGTCTTCGTTGCTGAGGCCGCTGAAGTCGTCGTAGCGGGTGCGGTAGTTCGGGGTGTTGCCGTAGCGGCCTTCCAGGGTGCGGAAGCCGAAGTGGCCGAGGAAGATGCGGTTGCTGTTGCCGTCCCGCGCCTCCACGAAGAAGGGAAGGTGGTGCCAGGATGAGAAGACGGCGCGCATCATCATCGCCAGCTCGGCGCACTCCAGGGCGGGTACATCCAGCGACTTACCCTCGGGGGTGACGATGGTGAAGGTGTCCTGGTTGGAGTTGTGGATCGAAGTCTTCTCGAGGCCCTGGATCCAGAGGCTGTACTTCTCTTCCCAGTTCAGGCCGCTGTTGGTGTCCCAGGCGGGGCCGGCGGCTCGGGCTGCGGTGGTGTTGGTGTCAGACCAGGCGTTGGTGGCCGCCCAGACCTCGGTCCGGGCACCAGCGACGTTGGTGGGCAGGCCGCGGGAGCCGAGTCCGCCGCTCGAGAGCGCAAGACCGGACTGCTGGATTGGCTCAACGATCTGGTAGTCGTCTTCGTCCGCAGCGCAACCGCTCTCGAAGAGCACGATCAACGACAGGGTTGCGAGGAGGATCGTGAGGGCGGCCGTTCGGGGAAGATGGTTCATGGTGCGGTTATGGTGCAGGTCGCATGCCAGAATGTCCAGAAAATGTCAGCTAGCCATGGAATCCAACGAAGGGTGCTACTGACCCCGTCTAGAGGATATTGTTGTCAACTTTTTGCCGCAAAACAGACGCATTTGTAACTAACTAGTTACGCATACGGGATCATTCGACCCAAATATGTAGCTGATCTGTTTCGGTTCTCGGGCCGCGAACGGACTTAGAGTTCGGCCTGGTCGAGTACCGGAAGACGCAGGCCGCCGCGAACCTGTCCCGGGCTGAGCGCTTCTTCGGTGGGGGCGGGCTCGCCGCTCAGGGTCCTTGCCTCGCCGGGGGGGCGCGGAGCTCCCTCTGGCCGGTAGTCCATCTCCAGGTCGGAGATCATTCGCCAATCGTCGGCTGTCGAGCGACCTCCTGAGGTTAGGTAGTGCCCCGCCATCGTCGCGCTCGCACCGGCTTGGAACATCAGCGGCTGCAGATCCCGCAGGCAGACCTCGCGGCCCCCCGCCACCATGATCTCCTTGTGCGGATTGACGTATCGGAACATGGCGATCGTCCGCAGGCAGTCCATGGGCTGCATCAGCGGGCGATCCTCGAGTGGAGTGCCCTCCATGGGGTTGAGGAAGTTCATCGGGATGACGTCGACGTCCAGCCCCCGCAGTTCAAAGGCCAGGCTGACCCGGTCGTCCAGCTCCTCGCCCACGCCGAAGATTCCGCCGCTGCAGGTGCGGAGGCCTGCGTCCTTGAGCAGCCTCAGCGTCTGAATTCGATCGTCGTAGCCGTGACTCTCGCAGATCTCTCCGAAGAAGCGGCGACTGCTCTCGAGGTTGTGGTTGTAGGTCACCAAGCCTGCTTCCTTGAGGAGAGCTGGAATCTCTGGGTCCTCAATGAGCCCGAGGCTCGCGTCGGCATGTACGCCGCCGACGGCAGTGACGGCGCGGATGCGGTCGAGCACCTCGTCGAGCTGGTGCC